>WANG01000188.1 GCA_015521945.1 Candidatus Hydrothermarchaeota archaeon | reverse complement strand
TCTGAAAGCCTTTCAATCTCATCCACAAGCCTGCATATACGCTCTCCCAGCTCCGTAATTGACACCTCAACCCGCCTGCCTGATTTATTCGCTGTAACAATGCCTGCATCTGTGAGCTTCTTTATAAGATTAAATGTGTGGGCGTATGCAGTGCCTGTGCTCTGCGAAACGTCGTATATGCTCACACTCCCCTTCTCTCTTATAAATCTGAGCACTTTCCTTGGCTTCTCGTGCAGGAGTATATCGGCGACAGACATATATTCTTGGATATATACTTCCAGCAATATAAATTTTTGCCCTGCTGTGCAGGTCAGCTTGGAGCGAGCCAGCAGGTGGCTCTGAGGGGCTCTTCAACCGCCGTGGTGGAGTTCCTGAAGTTAACAGCGCCCTCAACGCCACCCACAAATTTTTTATGCCCATGGTGTGAGGTACGGGTGATGAGTTCACTGACCCACGTTGGAGACTCCGGAGTCAGGATGGTTGAAATCTCGGGCAAGAGGGATGTGGTGAGGAGGGCGGTGGCTGAGGGCAGGATACGCCTGAGGCGGGAGACGGTGGCGCTGGTGCGTGAGGGTAAGGTGGAGAAGGGCAACGTTCTCGCCACGGCTCAGATAGCCGCCATACTTGCCGTGAAGCGCACCCCCGAGCTCATACCCCTGTGCCACCCCATCAGCATAACAGGAGTGGAGGTGGAGTTTGAGTTCGCTGGGGAGGAGATACTGGTGAGGGTGGAGGTCAGGAGCGTTGGCAAGACGGGCGTGGAGATGGAGGCGCTTGCAGGAGTCAGCGCCGCTCTTCTCGCGATATGGGACATGGTGAAGGCTGTTGAGAAGGACGAGAGGGGTCAGTACCCGGTTACCATGATTCACGGCATAAGGGTGCTGGAGAAGGTGAAGCAGGATGAGTGAAACGGCACGTCAGCACAGGGCAGAGGCTCCTGAGAGGCTCAGAGCAGGCGTGATAACCGTCTCAGACTCAAAGTTTGAGCTCTTCTGCAGAGGCAGCACGGAGCAGGACACGGCAGGGAGGATAATAAAGGAGGCGCTGGAGAAGGCGGGGCATCAGGTGGTCTTCTACACCGTGGTGCCCGACCACGCTGTGGTTATATCTGGGATGCTGGAGTACGCAATTGAGAGGCACTCTCCAGAGGTGCTCATCCTGACGGGCGGAACGGGAGCGGGAGGGAGGGATGTAACCATAGAGGCGGTTGAGGCGATGTTTGAGAAGCACCTCCCGGGCTTCGGGGAGGCTTTCAGAGCCAAGAGCATGGAGGAGGTTGGAGGCGCAGCCATGCTCACCAGAGCCACCTGCGGGGTTGTCGCCTCCACCCTGGTATTCGCTCTGCCCGGCTCGCCCGCAGCCTGCAGGCTTGGAATGGAGCTGATGCTTCCGGAGCTGGGGCACATGGTGAAGCACGTGAGGGAGTAGCATGCGGGTGGTTGCTGTTGTATCTCCAGAGAGCGGCTCCGGGAAGACCACCACGGTGGTGCACCTGGTGAGGGAGCTGAGGAGGCGGGGCATCAGGGTGGCGACCATCAAGCACATCCCCAAGCGCTTCAGCATAGACACCCCCGGGAAGGACACCTGGAAGCACGCCGAGGCCGGGGCGGAGGCTGTGGTTGCCCTCTCCTTAGAGGAGGCTGCCTTCATTCTCAGGGACTCCCTCTCCTTAGAGAATGCCGTGGAGAGGCTTTCACGCCTGGGGGAGTACGAGGTGGTGGTGGTGGAGGGCTTCAGGGGGGCGAGGTATCCGAAGCTGGTGGCAGCCAAGCGGTGGGAGGATGCGGAGGCTCTCGTGGACGAGCTCACCATTGCGGTCACGGGGGTTGCCGCCTCTGAGGAGCACCCTGCTGAGCCACCTGTGCCGGTGGTCAACCCCCTTGAGGAGCCCGGGAGGCTTGCCGAGCTGGTGCTGGGAGAGGAGGCGGAGAGGAAGCAGGTGCTCTCTAAGCTTCCCGGGCTGGACTGCGGGGACTGCGGCAGCGAGAGCTGCGCCCACATGGCTGAGAGGATTGTCAGGGGGGAGAGGAGCATCCAGGACTGCGTGGTGCTCAGCGCAGGCAGGGAGGTCAGCCTGAAAATCTCGGGCAGAGAGGTGCCCATGGGAAGCTTCGTGCAGGGGTTTGTGAGGAACGTTGTGCTCGGGATGGTGCGGAGCCTCAAGAAGGCGGAGGCGCACGAGGGAGATGTTATTGAGATAAGGGTGAGGCTCTGATGCTGAAGGACAGGTTTGGAAGGCCCATCACCAGCCTCAGGATAAGCATAACCCAGAGGTGCAACTTCTCCTGCCTGTACTGCCACAGGGAGGGCTCTAAAGGCTCGGAAGACAGGGAGATGACCCCAGAGGAGATTGAGAGGGTGGTGAGGGTGGGTGCGAGGCTGGGGGTGCGCAAGGTCAAGCTGACGGGAGGGGAGCCCCTGCTCAGGCAGGACGTGTGCGAGGTGGTGCGCAGGCTGAGCGGGGTTGAGGGGGTGCGTGAGGTTTCAATGACCACCAACGGGTACCTGCTCGCCGACTACGCGGAGGAGCTCGCAGATGCTGGGCTGAAGCGGGTGAACGTGAGCTTGGACACCACCGACCCCGAGAAGTTCAGGTGGCTGACAGGGGGCATGAGGGTTGAGAGGGTGCTCTCGGGCATAGAGGCGGCGCTTGAGGCGGGGCTAAAGCCGGTGAAGATAAACATGGTGGTGATGCGGGACGTGAACCACGAGGAGGTCCTCGGGATGCTGAGGCGCTTCAGCGGCACCGATACGGTGCTCCAGCTCATTGAGCTGGTGCCCGGCAACGGGGAGTTCTTCAGGAGGTACTTCTACGACCTGGACCTCCTGGAGGGGGAGATTGCACGCAGGGCGAGGGTGGTGAGAAGGCGCAGGTTCATGCACCTGAGGGCGCAGTACCAGCTCAACGGCTCAAGGGTGGAGTTCGTGAAGCCCATGCACAACTCCCAGTTCTGCGCCCACTGCACCAGGCTAAGAATCACCGCCGACGGGAAGTTCAAGCCCTGCCTGATGAGGAATGACAACCTGATTGACTTCCTCACCCCCATGCGCAGCGGAGCCGGGGATGAGGAGCTGGAGAGGCTGTTCAGGCTTGCGGTGGGTGAGAGGGAGCCCTTCTTCAGGTAAGTCACCCACCGAGAGCCACGCTTTCGCCCGTCAGGGGGTCGTAGGCTCTCCCGGGCGTGCTCTCAGCCTCGTACCCTGGGTACCCGTACCTGCCGGCGGTGGGGTCAAGGGGCACGCAGGTTTCTCCGCCGATGGTGTAGTAGGATACCTTGGCGTTCCTGAGGAGCTCGCGGGTGTCGTAGCTGAAGTAGAACTTCAGCTTTACCCTGACCTCAGCGTCCCCCGAGCCCGTGCTGGCTATAACAATCCCGCCGTACCGCCTCAGACCCTCGCACCTCCCCCTGAGGCTGAGCACGCCCCTCTTGGAGCATTCTGGGTAGTGGGTGTACGCCCGCCTCTCTGAGAGCGCCCTGAAGTCGGCATCCGAGGGCACCACGTAGATGTCCACGGGCAGGGTTGAGGTCAGCTGGTACTCTATGTTCATGTACCTCACGGGTGCGCTGAAGGTGCTCCCGTTCCCGCCGTAGTAGTACACCTCCCCAGATTTTAGAAGAACGCTCTGCTCCTCAGATGATACGAGAAATACCTCCCCGTTGATGAGCTTTACTTCTGTGTCACCCCTTCCTGCAAGGTCCCTGGAAGCCTGCAGCACCAGGCTCTCCTTAACGTACTTCCAGAGCTTTTCAGGGTCAACCCCGCATGCAAGGGCATAGGCGTGGTCTTCTGTCATGACGAAGTAGGTCTTTATGCCGATGTTCTCAAGCAGGGATATCAGGAGGATGGTGAGGTCCTCGCAGTCTCCTCCTTTTATGT
>WANG01000187.1 GCA_015521945.1 Candidatus Hydrothermarchaeota archaeon | reverse complement strand
GGGTTGGGGTGGTGGAGGCGCACATAGCTGCGAGCGAGGGGGAGCTGCCCGAGGGCATGCCTACTGCAGAGAGGGTGTGCGCCAGGCTGACCCTCTTTGCGCCCCGCAGGGTGCTGGTTCGCAGGTGCCTTCTTGGCGTGTGCAGCGATGTGCCGGTCAGGAACGCGGTGGTTGAGGCGGGTGAGCCCCTGGCTACCCTGATTGTCAGGGGGAGGAGCAGGGGAGAGGTGATGAAGGGGCTCAAGGCCCTGAGGAGGGAGGTGCTGGGCAGCACCTTCCCGGTGCCCCAAAATTTTTAAGCCGCCGCCGCAAAGGAGTGGTTGAAATGGGTATTGAGGAGCTGAGAAGGGAGATAGACCGCATTGACCGGGAGATTCTCAGGCTTCTTCAGGAGAGGCTGAGGATAGCGAAGGAGCTGGGCAGGCAGAAGCTCAGAGCCGGGATGAGGATTGAGGATGCGGAGAGGGAGAGGCGGGTTATTGAGAGGGCGCTGGAGAATGCGGGCGAGCTAAGCGGGGAGTTTGTAAGGGATATCTTTGAGAGGATTATCCTGGAGAGCAAGCGTGCCCAGAGGCAGGGGAAGGTGGCCATCCTGGGACCCAGGGGAACCTTCTCGGAGGAGGCGGCGCTGAGGTTCATGAGCTCTCCTGAGCTGGTGACGGCGCCCACGATTCAGGAGGTTATTGAGATGGTTGAGCGGGGGGAGGTGGAGTACGGGGTGGTGCCCGTGGAGAACTCGGTGGAGGGCAGCGTGGGGCTGACCCTGGAGATGCTGATGAGGAGTGAGGTGAGGATTTACTCTGAGGTGGTGCTGGATGTAAACCACTGCCTGCTCGCACTGCCGGGGGTGAGGCTTGAGCAGGTGCGCAGGGTGATGTCCCACCCCCAGGCTCTTGCCCAGTGCAGGGGGTTCATCTCAAGCCTCGGCGCCACCACCCAGAACACCGCAAGCACCGCCGATGCCTGCAGGGAGATACGGGAGAAGGGGCTCAGGGATGCCGCCGCCATAGCTCCGAGGAGGGCTGCGGATATCTACGGGCTGGCGGTGCTCAGGGAGAACGTACAGGATGTGGACGGGAATCAGACGCGCTTCTTCATAGTCTCTTCTACCGACCATGCGCCGACGGGCAGGGACAAGACCTCGGTGGTGCTGGCGCTGAGGGACAAACCAGGGGCGCTCTACAGGGTGCTGGAGGTGTTCGCGGAGCGCGGGGTGAACCTCACCAGGATTGAGTCAAGACCCTCAAGGCGTGCCCTGGGGGATTACCTGTTCTTCATAGACTTTGAGGGGCACCGCAGGAGCAGGGAGATTGAGGAGCTGCTGGAGGTGCTGAGGGGCAGGGTGGCGATGCTCAGGGTGCTGGGGAGCTACCCGGCTGGTGCGTGAGATGAGCTTCCTGGGCATGGACCACGGAACAGGGGAGGTGCGCTTCTACGTTATCCCGGATAACCTGGGGTTCGGGATACCCAGGAGGGTGGCTGCCTCCAGGGGTGTGCTGGGGGAGCTTGAGAGGAGGGTGGAGCTCTCGCGTGTGGTGCTTGCCGGAGTTACCTACGGGATGGGGGATGGGATTGATGCGATTACCCCGGCTGAGAGGGTGGCGAACAGGGGGGTTGAGCCGGGGGACGCTGGAGAGCGAACGGGCGGGGGTGCACGTGCCTACGATGAGGTTACCTCAAGGGTGAGGGCGGTGGTGATACCGGGGATGCACAGGGGACTGGGGTGTCTTGATGAGAGGATGCGGGCGCTTTACTCCCACATGGCAAGCGCCGAGAAGGTGAGCATAGCCTACGACGCCTACCTGAGGGTGCGGGAGAGCCTGGGGGGTGAGAGCTTCATCGTCACCGATGTGAGCTCAAATACGGTGAGCGTGGGTGTTGAGGGTGGAAGGCTCGCGGGTGCGGTGGACGCCTGCCTCGGCGCCATAGGCATGCTCCACGGTCCCCTTGACCTGGAGGCTCTCAGGAGGGTGGACAGGGGGGAGCTCACCGCGAATGAGGCTTTTTCCAGGGGAGGTGCGGTGAAGATATGCCCCTTCTCGGAGTTTGAGGAGGTGCTGGAGCCGAGGGGGGAGAGAGCAAGGCTGGCGCTCAGGGCGCTGGTGCTGAGCGTGGAGATGGAGATACGCTCCCTGATGGCGCTGGTGGAGCCCGAGGCTATCGTTATAACGGGGTCCGCGGGGGTGCATGATTCGGTGTTCCTGCCCCTGAGGAGGAGGCTCCAGGGGATTGCCCCAGTGATGCGGGTGGATGCGTACAGCGCTGCCAGGGGGAGCGCGGAAATCGCAAGGGCCGTGCACGAGGGAAGGCGGGAGATTCTGGGAATCAGGGTGGAGAGGTAGGAAGGGCACCCTGAAAGCTTTATACCCCTTAGGGGAGATTTTATGAGCATGCTCACGGCGTCAGCCCCTGGCAAGGTCATACTCTTCGGAGAGCACGCGGTGGTCTACGGGAGACCGGCGATAGTCTGCGCCATAAGCAGGCGGGTGAGGGTCACTGCCGAGCTGGCGGGTGATGGGGTGGTGGTGGAGCAGCGGGGTGTTCGCCAGCGCCTTAGGCTTGGAGGGGAGGGAAAGCCGAGGGGGAGGTTCAGGTACGTTGCCGCAGCCGTGGAGGAGGCTTTCAGGGAGGCTGGGAGGCGCACCGGGGTGAGGCTGAGCATCCGCTCTGAGCTGCCGGAGGCGGCCGGTCTGGGTTCAAGCGCGGCGGTGAGCGTTGCCACCCTGCTTGCGGTGCTGCGCCTCCTGGGGGCGGAGGTGTCGCCCGGGAGGCTGGCGGAGCTGGGGCACAGGGTTGAGCTGCGGGTGCAGGGTGCCGCATCCCCGACGGACACCGCGATTTCAGCCCACGGGGGCATGCTTTACATCCACGGGGGAGGGTACGAGAGGCTCACCCCTCCGGAGCTGAGGCTGGTGGTGGGTGATACCCGCGTCAAGAGGCGAACCGCAGACCTGGTGGCGAGGGTGAGGAGCCTCCACCGCAGGCATGAGAGGGTGGTTGAGAGCCTGCTGGATGCCATCGGAGCCGTTACCCTGGCGGCGAGGGGGGAGGTGGAGCGCCACAGCGCACGCCGCCTGGGCGAGCTCATGAACATCAACCACCACCTGCTGGAGGCTCTCGGCGTATCCACACCCGAGCTCAACCGCCTGGTGCATGCCGCAAGAGCGGCGGGAGCGGAGGGTGCGAAGCTCACTGGCGCCGGGGGTGGGGGGTGCATGGTCGCCCTTGCCCAGGAGAGGCACGGGGAGGTGCTTGAGGCGCTCTCCAGCTCGTGCAGCGCCTTCAGCGTGGAGGTCAGCGCAGAGGGAGCCGTGATTGAGGGATGATTCTGCTAAAGCTCGGTGGGAGCCTGATAACAAGAAAGCAGGAGCCCTTCAGCTTCAGGCACGGGGTTATGCGGAGGCTCGCACGGGAGATTCTCCCGGTGGCTGAGAGGGAGCCCCTGGTGGTGGTTCACGGGGGGGGAAGCTTCGGGCACCCCCTGGCGCTTGAGTACGCTCTCCACAGGGGGCTGAGCTCTGAGGAGCAGCTCAGGGGTATAGCCCTGACCAGGCAGGCGATGGCGGAGCTCACCCGCCTGGTGGTGGGGGCTCTGGTTGAGGCGGGGGTGAGAGCCTTCGGTGTCCAGACCTCGGCAATTGCGGTGTGCAGGAGGGGAGAGCCCGAGAGGCTTGAGCTTGGAACGGTGAGGTGGCTGCTGGAGCTGGGGCTGGTGCCCGTGCTGTGCGGGGATGTCGCCAGGGACGCTGAGCTGGGGGTGTGCATCCTCTCGGGTGACACCCTGGTGCGGGAGCTTGCCCTGGAGCTCAGGCCCAGAAGGATAGTGCTCGCCACCGATGTGGATGGCATATACTCGGCTGAGCCCGGGAGCCCCGGGGCGAAGCTTATACCCGAGGTGACCCCCGAGAGCTTCGGAAGGCTTGCGCCGGAGATGCGGAGCCATGACGCCACGGGGGGGATGAGGAGGAAGCTTGAGGAGCTGGTTGAGCTCGCGAGGCGCGGGTACACCTCGGTTATAATAAATGCTCTTGAAGAGGGGAGGCTTAGGAAAGCTTTATCAGGGGAGAAGGTCAGAGGAACCATAGTGAAGGGGTAGATTGGATGAGCATATCAGAAAGGAAGCTTGACCACATACGAATATGCCTGAACGAAAGTGTTGAGGCTGAAATCAGCGCGGGATTTGAGGACGTGGTGCTCGTGCACCGCGCGCTGCCGGAGGTGGATGCCGAGAGGATAAGCTTGGAGACAAGCTTTCTGGGCAGGAGGGTGAGCATGCCCCTGTTCATAGCCGCCATGACGGGGGGGCATGCGGAGGCTGAGAAGATTAACCGCAACTTGGCGGTGGCTGCCCAGGAGCTCAACATCCCCTTAGGTGTGGGAAGCCAGCGGGCGGGTATTGAGCACAGGGAGCTGGTTGAGAGCTTTGCGGTGGCGAGGAAGCACGCGCCAGATGCCTACCTGATAGCCAACCTGGGAGCGGTGCAGTTCTGCAGGGGCTTCACCTCAAGGGAGGCGCAGCGCGCGGTGGAGATGATAGAGGCTGATGCCATAGCCCTGCACCTGAACCCCCTGCAGGAGGCGGTGCAGAGGGAGGGCGACACCCAGTTTGCGGGCGTGCTGGAGCGCATATCCGAGGTGTGCGATGCGCTGGATGTGCCGGTGATAGTCAAGGAGACGGGGGCGGGGATATGCGCCGAGGATGCCGCCCGCCTGGAGGAGGCGGGGGTTTCGGCGATAGACGTGGGAGGCGCAGGAGGCACGAGCTTCGCAGCCGTGGAGAGCTACCGGGGCACCGAGGAGGTGGCGAGGAGGTTCCTGAGCTGGGGCATCCCCACGGTGGTTAGCCTGGTGGAGTGCGCCCGTTCGGTGTCGGTGCCCGTGTTCGCCACGGGGGGCGTGAGGAGCGGGGTGGACGTCGCCAAGGCGCTGGCTCTCGGGGCACGCGCCTGCGGCATAGCTCTGCCCCTGCTGAAGGAGGCGGTGAGGGGTGCGGAGGGGGTTGTAAGGGTGCTGCGCACCTACGAGCGGGAGCTGAGGGTGGCGATGTTCCTCACGGGTTCCGGGGACGTTGAGGCGCTCTCCAGCTCCAGAGTGGTGGTGCTGGGCAGGTGCAGGGAGTGGCTCAGCGCCAGAGGCATGCTGGGGTGATACTGTGGAGATTCATGCGGTTGGAGGATATGAGGAAGTAGGCAGGAACATGACGGTAATCAGGTGTGGAGAGGACTCAATAGTGGCTGACATGGGGATACGCCTGGACAGGGTGCTCATTCATGAGGACACGGATATATCTAAGCTGTCCCATGAGGAGCTTGCCCAGCGGGGCATAATTCCAGCACTGAACGGAGACTACGGGAAGGTCAGGGCGATAGTGCTCACCCACGGGCATCTTGACCACATAGGAGCTGTTCCCCTGCTTGCGGGAAAGTTCCCGGAGGCGCCCATAATAGGCACCCCCTACACCATAGAGCTGGTGAGGCGGGAGCTCAGGGGAAGGGCTCAGAACCCACTGTACGTGCTTGAGGCGGGGGAGGTGCTGCAGCTCATGCCCGACCTGAGCATAGAGTTCGTGAGGATAACCCACAGCATCCCGGATACGGTTTTCTTGGTGGTGCACACCCGGGAGGGCAGCGTTGCCTACCTCAACGACTTCAAGCTTGACGATAACCCTGTGATAGGCACCAAGCCCGACTACCGCAGGATAAGGGAGCTCGGAAAGGAGGGGCTGAAGGCGCTGATAATAGAGACCACCCGCGTCTCCAACGACGGGCGCACCCCCTCCGAGCAGGTGGCGAGAACCCTGCTTGAGGACACCCTGCTGAAGAGCAGCGGGGAGAAGGGGCTGATAGTAACCACCTTCTCCTCCCACATCGCCAGGCTGAAGAGCGTTGTTGACATAGCCACGAAGCTTGACCGCGAGCCCGTGCTGCTGGGCAGGAGCATGGAGAAGTACGTGGGCATAGCGGAGCGGAAGGGGATAGTTGACCTCCCGGAGAACACCCACATCTACGGCAGCAAGAACGCCATAAAGAAGGTGCTCAGGAGGGTGGCGAAGGAGAAGCACAGGTACCTGCTGATAGTTACGGGGCACCAGGGGGAGCCCGATGCCCTCCTCACCAGGATAGCGAACCAGAAGATGGAGTACAGGATTGAGGAGGGGGATGAGGTGCTATTCTCAGCCGACATTATCCCCAACCCCATAAACGTGGCGCAGAGGTATGCGGTGGAGACCAAGCTCAAGCTGCAGGGGGCGAGGCTGTTCAAGGGGCTGCACGTTTCGGGGCACGCCTCCAAGGAGGACCACTACGACCTGCTCAAGATGCTGCAGCCGGAGAAGGTCATACCTACCCACGGCTCCCTTGAGATGCAGGCGAGCTACGCGGAGCTCGCGGAGTCCCTGGGGTACAGCATAAACCGCGAGGTGTTCCTGCTCAGGAACGGGCAGAGGGTGAGCGTGTGAGCTACCTTGAGGCTGCGAGGAGGCACGCGATTCTGAATGCCAAGAGGTACGGCAGGGCTAACTGGAAGGCGGTGCTGGGCAAGCTCATGGGGGAGCATCCCGAGCTGAGGGGCAGGGGGAGGGAGGTGGTGGAGGAGGTGCGCAGGGTGGTGGAGGAGGTGAACGCCCTCACCAGGGAGGAGATAGAGAGGGAGGCGGAGAGGCTGGGGGCTCCTGAGAGGAGGAGGAAGCGGGAGGCGGGGCTTCCAGAGCTCCCCGGGGACACCAGCAGGGTGGTCATGAGGTTTGCGCCCAACCCCAGCGGGCCCCTCCACCTGGGGCACGCCAGGGCTGCGGTGCTGAACCACGAGTACGTCAGGAGGTACTCGGGGAGGCTGATTCTGCGCATAGAGGACACGGACCCGGCGAGGGTTTACCCGCCGGCGTACGAGATGATACCCCAGGACCTGAGCTGGCTGGGGGTTGAGGTGCACCAGGTGGTGGTGCAGAGCTCACGCCTGGATGTTTACAGGGAGCACGCGGAGCAGCTCATCCGCATGGGCAGAGCCTACGTGTGCTTCTGCGATACGGAGCACTTCAGGAGGCTCAGGGGTCGCGGCGAGCCGTGCGAGCACAGGGAGCAGAGCGTGGAGGAGAACCTGCGGGAGTTCGGCAGGATGTTCTCGGAGCTTAAAGAGGGGGAGGCGGTGCTGAGGCTGAAGACGGGCATGGAGCTCAGGGACCCTGCTATGAGGGACTTCCCGATAATGCGCATCTCGGAGGTGCCCCACCCCAGGGTGGATGCCAGGGTGTACCCCCTGATGAACTTCTCGGTGGCGGTGGACGACCACCTGCTGGGAGTCACCCACGTGCTTCGCGGGAAGGACCACATAGTCAACACCCGCAAGCAGGAGTTCATCTACAGGTTCTTCGGGTGGGAGATGCCGGAGTTCATCCACTACGGCAGGATGAAGATAGAGGGGGTGCGCCTGAGCACCTCGGAGATCAGGCGGGGGATTGAGGCGGGGGAGTACTCCGGGTGGGATGATGTCAGACTCGGCACCCTGCGCGCCCTCGCCAGGAGGGGGTTCATGCCCGAGGCGGTGCGCAGGGCTGTGCTGGAGGCGGGGGTGAAGCAGAGCGATATAAGCTTCAGCTGGAAGGTGCTCTATGCCCACAACCGCCAGCTGGTTGAGCCCGTGGCGGACCGCTACTTCTTCGTGGCGTCTCCAGCCAGGCTGGTGGTGGAGGGCATTGAGAGCTTCAGGGCGAGGGTGAGGCTGCACCCCGACCACCCCGAGAGGGGGTACAGGGAGCTGGTGCTCTCCGGCAGGGGGGGCAGGGCTGAGGTGTTCATAGACAGGCGCGACCTTGAGAGGCTTGAGGAGGGGCAGGTGGTGAGGCTCATGGAGGGCTTCAACGTGCTGCTCAGGAGAGCTGGAGGTGGCGAGGGTGTGGCGGAGTTCCACAGCAGGGAGCTTGAGGAGGCGAAGCGTCACGGAGCCAGGCTGATTCACTGGGTGCCCGCGGGGGAGCACGTGGAGGTGGAGGTGCTGAGGCCGGAGGGCAGGGATACGGGGGTGGGGGAGGCTGCCCTGCGCTCTGTGGAGCCCGGCAGGGTGGTGCAGTTTGAGAGGTACGGGTTCGTGAGGATAGACTCTAAGGATGAGGCGATCGTGGCGTGCTACGCCCACCCTTAGGCGGGCTACAGGGCGCCCCTGAGCAGGAGCTCGCCCATCCTGGAGAGGCGGTAGTAGGTGTGGTGCGTCCTGGTCTCCTTCTTGGGCTTTGCCCTCCTGTGCTTCCTCTTCAGCACCCTGGCGCTGCAGGTGCTTGCCAGCCCGTCCCTGCGGAGGCGCTCAAGCAGCTCCTTGGCTTCCGCGGGCTTCATGGAGGTGAGCCTGGCGAGGGTGAGGTGGTTCTCGCACCCCGCCTTCCTCAGCACTTCCAGCACCTCCGGCGCCTTCTCCGAGTAGCGGGCGCGCAGGTAGCAGGTGATGCTCAGCTTCCGCAGCAGGTGCTTACCAGCCCTCGTGAGGGTGTAGTACAGGTGGTGCTTCCTGACCTCCTGGGCGAGCTTGAACCTCGCCTCGCTCCTCTTTATCGCAGACCCGGAGGAGCGCTCCACGAGGCTCCACGCCTCAAGCCTGCCGAGGGCCTCCTCCACCTCCGCCGTGCTGATTTTCAGCCTCCTGGCTATGCCCTTCGCGTACTCGGTGTCCGCCCGCTTCAGGTGGAGCAGGATGTACACCTGCAGGGGGTGCAGGTGCCTCTCATCAGCCATGCTCCAGCAAGTTAATAACCCGCCGTGAGGAAATAATCATGCATGGAAGGGGAGCTGAGGGAGCTTGAGAGGAACTTCACGGTGGAGGGGTTCATGAGGGCTGTGAGGGCGATGAAGGCAGACCCGGAGCTGGCACGGAGGTACGGGGATAGGCTGGCTGAGATAGATGCCAGGAGGTTCAGGAAGCGCAGCGTGGGGCTGAAGGCGGGGGTTGTGGTGATGAGCCTCCCCCTCCTCGCCTCGGTGCCCCTCTTCTGGGTGGGGGCGCGCCTTGAGGGCGTGGCGCAGGTGGGCGTCTTCCTGGTCGCCACCCTGATGCTGATGAGCACCCTGCACACCCTCTTCCACCTCGTCACGGGCATGCTGCTGGGCATGCGCTTCCTCTACGTTTTCCTGAACGGTCCCGCAAGGGTGGAGCCGACCCTCAAGGTGCACTACGGCACGTACCTCAGAGCCACGCCCCTGAGGAGAGCCCTGATGCACCTCTCGGGCATAGCGGGGAGCATCTTGGGGAGCTTCCTGGGGCTGCTGATTGCCCTGCGCACGGGCTCCGGAGAGGCCGCCATCGCCTTGGGGCTCCTATTCCTGCTCAACATACCCTTTGAGTTCTCCCCACCCCTCCTCGTGAGGCTCGGATTCAGGAGCTTCAGGAAGAGCGACGCCTACAGAGCCTTCAGGGAGCTGAGGCAGGTGAGGCGATGATACCCATCGGCGACCGCAACCCTGCGAGGAGCGTCCCCTTGGTAACCTGGACCCTCATAGCGGTTAACCTGGGGGTGTTCGTGTACGAGCTCTCCCTGTGGAGCCAGGGCAGGCTGGAGGAGTTCGTCTACACCTACGGCGCCGTGCCGGCTAAGCTCACCAAGGGGGAGGCGCTGCACACCCTCCTGACCTCCATGTTCATCCACGGGGGATTTCTGCACATCGCCGGAAACATGCTCTACCTGTACATCTTCGGGGACAACGTGGAGGATATGATGGGGAGGGTGAGGTACACCCTCTTCTACTTCTTCTCCGGCATCGTGGCAATGCTCGCCCAGGTTGCGGTTTACCCCGACTCCCAGCTTCCTGGGGTGGGCGCCAGCGGGGCGATTGCGGGGGTGCTGGGTGCCTACTTCGTCAGCTACCCCACCGCCAAGGTGAGGACGCTCATCATCCTTGGGATAATAGTGAGGGTGGTGTACCTCCCCGCTGCCCTGGTGCTGGGGCTGTGGTTCCTGCTGCAGGTGCTCACGGGGCTGCTGAGCCTGGGGGAGATGCAGGCAGGCGGAGTGGCGTACTTCGCCCATGCAGGGGGGTTTGCAGCCGGCATGCTTCTGGCACCTTTACTGAGGAAGCACCGAAGAGGTTAATAGTGAGTGTGGGCAACTCATGGTAATGGCGCAGGCGGCTGAAGTGGCGGAGGAGCTGGAGGAGAGGTTTGAGAGGTTCTTCAGAGCATACTACCACTCCCAGATCCTGGAGGCGGTGCACGGCTACCCAGAGACCAGGAGCGTGGTGGTGGACTTTGAGGTGCTTGACAGGTACGACATACGCCTCGGGGACCTGGTGATAAACTCCCCCGACCTGGCCATACCTGCCGCCCAGAGGGCATGCGCCAGAATAGAGCAGCCCGTGGGGAGGGGCAGGGCGGAGCTCAACGTGCGCTTCACGAACCTGCCCAGCACCAGCAGGCTTGCGATAAGGGATATAAGGAGCGAGAACGTGGGCAGGCTGATATCGGTGGAGGGGATAGTGCGCAAAGCCACGGATGTCCGCCCAAAGCTGGTGGTTGCCGCCTTTGAGTGCAGGAGGTGCGGGGAGGTTAACCTGGTGAGGCAGAGGGATGAGAACCTGAGGGAGCCCTACCTGTGCAGCGGGTGCGAGAACAGGGGACCCTTCAAGCTTGATGTTGAGGCTTCTGACTTCGTTGACTCCCAGAAGCTGCTGGTGCAGGAGAACCTTGAGGACCTGAGGGGAGGGGAGCACCCGAAGCAGATTATGGTGCTGCTGGAGGACGACCTGACCGGGAGGCTCACCCCCGGAGACTCGGTGGAGATTATAGGGGTGCTGAGGGCGGGGCTGAGGAAGAGCGGAGGCGCAAAGTCCAGGGTGGTTGAGGTGTTCATTGAGGCGAACAACTTCAACCCCGTGGAGATAGAGTTTGAGGAGGTGCAGATTTCAAGGGAGGATGAGAGGAAGATTCTGGAGCTGGCGCAGGACCCAGAGATATACTCAAAGATCGTTAAGAGCATCGCTCCCCACATATACGGGTACGAGGAGATAAAGGAGGCGATAATGTACCAGCTCTTCTCCGCGCCCCCTATTGAGCTCCCTGATGGGGGGCGAATACGCGGGGATTCTCACATAATAATCATGGGCGAGCCTGCCACGGGTAAGAGCGAGATTCTGCAGTACGTTGCCAAGGAGCTGGCGCCCAGGGGGGTGTACGCCAGCGGCAAGGGCACGAGCGGAGCAGGTCTTACTGCGGCGGCGGTTAAGGACGAGTTCGGGGACGGTGGCTGGAGCCTTGAGGCGGGGGCGCTGGTGCTCGCCGACAGAGGGGTGGCGTGCATTGATGAGTTTGACAAGATGGAGGCAGGCGACCGCTCGGCGATGCACGAGGCGATGGAGCAGCAGAGCGTGAGCATAGCCAAGGCTGGCATTCTCGCCACCTTCCGCTCCCGCTGCGCCATTCTTGCGGCGGCCAACCCGAAGTACGGGAGGTTTGATGAGTACCGCCCGATTTCAGAGCAGGTCAACCTGCCCCCGACCATACTGTCCCGATTTGACCTGATATTCTTCGTCAGGGACGACCTCTCCAAGACCAGGGAGGTGGCGAGGCACATCCTGGATACCGCAGCTTCCCCTGAGTCCCTGCAGCCCCCCATACCCCCGGAGCTGCTGAGGAAGTACATCGCCTACGCCAGGCAGAACATCTTCCCGGAGCTGAGCGAGGAGGCGAGGAGGGTGATAGAGGACTTCTACGTGGAGATGCGGGAGGTGGCGCAGCAGAGCGAGGACGTGCCGATTCCGCTAACCGCGAGGCAGCTCTGGGCGATAGTGAGGCTCGCAAGGGCGAGGGCGAGGGTGAGGCTCAGCAGGGTGGTTACCGCCGAGGATGCGGAGCGAGCAATAGAGCTGATAAAGTTCAGCCTGTCCCAGGCGGGGCTGGACTTTGAGACCGGCAGGGTGGACATAGACAAGATATACGTGGGGGTGACCAAGTCCCAGCGGGACAAGATACGGGAGGTGCTGGGAATAATCAGGGAGCTGGAGGAGGAGTACGGCACCGCCAAGCGCTCCGAGATACTGGAGGAGGCTGAGAGGAGGGGGATATCCAAGGGAGAGGTTGATGAGATACTCAAGAAGCTGCACGACAGCGGGGACATATTTGAGCCCAAGCACGACCACTTCAAGACGGCGTGAGGTGATTGGTGTGGAGCGTGAGACCGCGGTTAAGCTTGAGGTCAGGGACGTGGTGGAGGGGAGGTTTGTGCGCAGCGGCTCCAAGGAGGCAAACTACGTGCTCACCAGGCAGGGGGTGAGGGCGGGAAGAGTCAGGCTCATGGGGGTGGTGGTGAGCAAGTTCGTGAGCGAGGACGGGAAGTTTGCCAGCGTTACCTTAGATGATGGCACCGAGACGATAGCGGTGCGCGCCTTCAGGGAGGTGGAGCCCCTGCTGAAGCTCAGGGTGGGGGATACGGTGGATGTGATAGGCAAGCCCAGGGAGTACGAGGGTGAGGTGTACGTGCTTGCGGAGTGCGCCTGGCGGGTGGATGACCCCAACTGGGAGCTGGTGCGCAGGCTTGAGATAGCCCTGCAGAAGCATGCACATGCCCCCGGAGCACCCGAGCCCGTACCTCATGCGGAGCAGGAGGAGCCGGCGCCCCTGGAGGAGCCCGAGGTGACCGAGGAGAGCGTTGAGGTGGTTGAGGAGAGCGTGGAGGAGGCCGAGGCGGAGGTGGAGCCCAAGATGAAGGTGCTCAGCCTGATAGAGGAGCTGGATGATGGAGAGGGGGTGAAGTACATCACCCTGCTCAGGGAGAGCGGCCTGGAGGAGGAGGTGCTGGAGAGCGTGCTCAACGAGCTGCTGGGGGATGGTGAGATATACGAGCCCAAGATAGGAAGGTTCAGAAGGGTTTAGCATGAGGTACTGGACGAAGGTTTACAGGGTTGAGATGGATGTGCTGGTGGCGGTGTGCGATGAGGAGCTGCTGGGGCAGGTGTTTGAGGAGGGTGAGGTGGTGCTGGATGTGCGGAGGGAGTTCTACGGGGGGGAGAGGCTGAGCGAGAGGGAGGTGCTGCAGGTGCTCAGGGAGGCGACCATCATAAACCTGACGGGTGAGGGGGCGGTGAG
The DNA here is from genome assembly GCA_015521945.1 of Candidatus Hydrothermarchaeota archaeon. Classification (GTDB taxonomy): domain Archaea; phylum Hydrothermarchaeota; class Hydrothermarchaeia; order Hydrothermarchaeales; family BMS3B; genus JAADFH01. The sequence goes on along the minus strand of WANG01000187.1, from coordinate 19,342 downwards.
GATGGGGATAAAGTCAGGGCTCATAGACCGCAGGAGGGTGCTCAGGGTGCAGGGCGTACCCCACGCCCAGATGGTTACCCTGAGGTGATTCAGGCGTAGGAGTGGGCGCCCGGGAGGATGAAGATTATGGCGTATGCCAAGAGCACGCTTGCATACCCGGCGATGCCTAAGAGCGCCACCAGGGTGCGCATGCTGTGCAGGTAGAGCCGGGCGTGCAGGTAGGCGGTGTAGAAGAACCACATCATGAAGGAGGCGCTCACCACGGGGGACCACCACCAGCTCACGTCCTTCCAGGCTTCAACCGCCCAGGGGTACCCGAGGAGCAGCCCCACGGTGAGGGGCAGGTACCCGAGCTTGGCGTAGGCTGATGCGGCGCGCTCGTAGGCGGGCTCCTTGGCTACAAGCATGGCGATGCAGGCGAAGAAGCTCACGGTGAAGGCGGCGTAGGCGAAGAAGACCAGCGGGGGGTGCACCCACATGTACCAGGTGGAGTAGAGCATGTACCTGCCCTGCAGGGCGTGGAGGAGGTCGGTGGCGTAGAAGAGCCCGAGGGGGTGGAGCTTTACCAGCAGGTACTGCTCAATCAGCGCCCGCATCTCCGGAAGGGGCTCGGCTCTGCCGGTGAGGTAGATGGCGGCGGCGAAGCAGAGGCTGCCGAGGTTCAGGAGGGAGCCCAGCCGGGGGGAGTAGCGCCAGGCGTAGAGCACCATGAAGGAGTACATCCAGAGCCAGAAGAGCAGCCGCTCCTCCTCAACCCAGGGGGGTATAAGCAGGGTGAAGCTGCCCATGCCGGGGATGCTGAACTCCACCTCCGCCAGGCCTAAGTGGTACCGGATGAGGAGGATGTACAGGAGGGTGAGCTCAAGGGCCAAGAGGGCTGCCAGGCTGAAGGATACGCGGGAGCACCGCCTGCAGCCTCTGAGGTGGAGCGCCGCGGCAAGCGTCGCTGCCGCCGAGGTCAGCAGCACCGCCGACACTAAGGGGGTGTAGTAGCGGAGCGCCTCGCGGGTGAATCCGAGGAACTGGGTGTACTCCACCTTACTACCTACTCCGCTAAATTATTTAAACTCTGCTGTGCTCTTTTTAGCACATGAGCGGTGAGAGGAGCCTCACCTTGGCTGCGGTGGCGGTGCTTGCAGCCCTGGGGGTGGTGTGCCTCTACGGGATATTCCTGTACGCCTGGATGAGTTCAGGCTCAAAGTACTTCACCTACTCCCCCGCCTACCTGAGCTTTTCCCAGAGGATGGACCGCTTTGCCCTGCCCTTAGCCGCAGCCTTCCTGGTGGTGCTCGCCCTGTGCATACCACGGAGGGTGGTGCGGGAGAGGTACCTGATGCGCCTGTGGGGGGTAATCCTGGTGGTGAGCCTGCCCCTGTACCTGCTGGACTACCGCGCAGCTGCCGTGCTCACTGCGAGCTTTGCGCTGGTGCTTCAGCTCTTGGTGGTGCTCATGCTGCCCTTCAGGTGGGAGGAGATGAGGTTCATGTTCCAGAGCCGCAGGAAGAAGCTGGGCTCGGCGCTCACCCACCTGGGGGTGCCGGCGGTGCTGCTGGGTGCACTGAGCTTCCAGGTGTTCCCCGCCCTATTCTGGGCAGCCTCGGTGGTGATGTGCGCGGGAATTCTTCTCCTGTTCTACGGTGGTGATGATGATACGGGTTGGAGTGGTTGACACGAGCTTTGCGAGGGTTGATATGGGCAGAGCCGCGGAGGAGGAGATAAAGCGGCTGACCACCAAGCTCAAGGTGGTGCGGAGAACGGTGCCGGGGATAAAGGACTTGGCGGTGGAGTGCAAGGTGCTGATTGAGAGGGAGGGGTGCGAGGCGTGCATGGCTCTGGGAATGCCGGGCAGGGATGAGAAGGATAAGCTCTCCGCCCTGGTGGCGAGCTACGGGATAATGATGGCACAGCTCATGACCGGGAAGCACATCCTTGAGGTGTTCGTGCACGAGGAGGAGGCGGAGAGCGAGGCTGAGCTGGTGGAGCTGTGCAGGATGCGCGCCAAGGAGCACGCCAGGAACCTGGTGAGGATGCTGCTCCACCCCGAGGACATGCTCAGGCTGGCTGGCACGGGGCAGAGGGAGGGTTTTCCTGACGTTGGCTCTGCAAAGAAGCTAAGGTAGGTGAGCATGCGGGTAAGGGTGGTGTACTCGGGGGACCTTAGAGAGGTGGAGCTGCAGGAGGGGGCGAGGGTGGCGGAGGTGCTTGAGGCGGTGGGGCTCAGGAGGGAGGAGGTGGTGGCGAAGGTGGGGAACAGGATAGTGAGCGAGGAGGAGGTGCTGCGGGACGGGGATGTGGTTGAGCTGATAAGGGTGATTTCAGGTGGCTAAGTGCTCACTGTGCCGGCGAACCGCATGCTACGTGCAGAGGTACAGCGGGCTCAGGCTGTGCGGGGAGCACTTCCTGCGCCACTTTGAGCGCAGGGTGAGGAGGACGGTGATGAGCAGGGGGATGCTCCGCAGGGGGCTCAGGGTGGGTGTTGCCCTGTCGGGGGGGAAGGACAGCACGGTGCTGCTCCACCTGCTCCACGGGTATGCGGAGAAGCTGGAGCTTGAGCTGGTGGCGGTGCTGGTGGATGAGGGAATCACTGGATACAGGGAGGTGAGCAGGCGGCGGGCGCATAAGGTGTGCTCGGAGCTTGGAGTGGAGCTGCATGTGAGGAGCTTCAGAGATACCTTCGGCTTCACCCTTGATGAGGCTGCGCATGCCACCAGGTGGAAGCCCTGCTCGGTGTGCAGCGTGCTCAGGCGGTACCTGCTGAACACAGCAGCCTCGGAGCTCGGGTGCCAGAGGCTTGCCACGGGGCACAACCTGGATGACGTGGCGCAGAGCGTGCTGATGAACTACCTGAGGGGTGATGTGGAGAGGCTGCTCAGGGGCTCCAGGGGGCACGGGATGGTGCCCAGAATCAAGCCCCTGATGGAGGTGCCGGAGAAGGAGGTCGCCCTCTACGCCATGCTCTCCGGGCTTGAGGTGGGGTTTGAGGAGTGCGGGTACGCGGGGGAGTCCTTCCGCAGCTTGGTGAGGGAGGTGCTGCTGCAGCTTGAGGAGCACACCCCGGGGATAAGGTACGGGATACTTCGCGGGTGGGAGCGGCTCAGGGGTGCGGTAGCAACTGAGCCCAGACCCCTGCGCGCCTGCACTAAGTGCGGGGCGCCCTGCTCCTCAGAGGTGTGCGGCGCGTGCAGGATGGTGGAGGCGGTGAGGAGGGGGCTGGAGGGGGAGAGCCCTTAAAAAATTGTTGCCGTTGAGAAGGCTCACACTGGTTGCAGGATTTTAACTCCAGGTGAGGTTGGAAGGATTGCCGGGAGTAAAGCTTACGGATACAACTTTTCGGGATGCGCACCAGAGTTTGATGGCAACGCGCATGCGCACCAGGCATGTGGTTGATATCATAGAGAGGATGGACGAGGTCGGGTTCTTCTCCCTTGAGGTGTGGGGGGGTGCGACCTTTGACGCGTGCATCCGCTACCTGAATGAGGACCCCTGGGAGAGGCTGAGGACCTTCAAGAGGCACATGAAGAAGACCCCCGCCCAGATGCTGCTCAGGGGGCAGAATTTAGTGGGGTACAGGCACTACAGCGATGATATCGTGGAGAAGTTTGTGGAGAAGTCGTACGAGAATGGTATTGAGATTTTCAGAATATTTGACGCCCTGAATGATATCCGCAACATGGAGCTTGCGATAAGAGTGGCGAAGCGCCTTGGAGCGCATGTGCAGGGCACGATATGCTACACCGTCTCGCCGGTGCACACCATACAGAGCTTTGTGGACATGGCGAGGCGCTTGGAAGAGCTGGAGTGCGATTCTATCTGCATAAAGGATATGGCGGGGCTTATAACCCCCCACGCCGCCGCTGAGCTGGTGAGGGAGCTGAAGAAAGTGGTGTCGGTGCCGGTGAACCTGCACTCCCACTGCACCTCGGGCATGGCGCCCATGGCTCACATGGCGGCGGTGGAGGCGGGGGTGGACATCCTGGACACGGCGATGTCGCCCTTCTCCTGGGGCACCTCCCACCCTCCGACGGAGAGCGTGGTGGCTGCGCTCAGGGGGACGCCCTACGATACGGGCATTGACCCCAAGGTGTTTGCGGAGATAACGCCCTTCTTCAGGGAGCTGAGGAAGAAGTACGAGCCCCTGATTGATGAGCTCTCCACCCAGGTGGATGTGAGCGTTCTCATCTACCAGATTCCCGGGGGGATGCTCTCCAACCTGGTGAGCCAGCTCAGGGAGCAGAACGCCCTGGACAGGCTGGAGGAGGTGCTGCGGGAGGTGCCTAAGGTGCGGGAGGACCTGGGGTACCCGCCTCTTGTAACCCCGACGTCGCAGATAGTGGGCACGCAGGCTGTGATGAACGTGCTGCTGGGGGAGAGGTACAAGGTGGTGCCCAGGGAGGTGAGGGACTACCTGAAGGGGCTGTACGGCAGGCCTCCGGGCAGGGTTAACGAGGAGCTGCGCGCGAGGGTGCTGGGGGATGAGGAGCCGATTGACTGCAGACCCGCGGACCTGCTTGAGCCCCAGCTTGAGAAGCTCAGGGAGGAGGCGGAGAGGCTGGGAATCGTGAGGAAGGAGGAGGATGTGCTCACCTACGCCCTCTACCCCGCGATTGCGGTGAAGTTCCTGAAGGGGGAGGCGGAGGAGGAGCCGATCCCTGAGCCATGCTCCGAGGCGCCTGCGGGGGCTCCCGCGGAGTACGTGGTGGTGGTGGATGGGGAGGAGTTCAGGGTGAGGGTGGCGCCGGCGAACGCCAAGGGTAAAGCTACTGAAGCCACCACGCAGAAGTCGCAGAAGCCGGTGGAGGTGGACGGGGGCATAAAGGCGCCCATGCAGGGCATGATAGTGAAGCTCAGAGTGAAGAAGGGGGACAGGGTGAAGAAGGGGGACGTGGTGGCGGTGCTTGAGGCGATGAAGATGGAGAACGACATCGTTTCCCCGCACTCCGGCACCGTTGCGGAGATATTCGTGCAGGAGGGTGCCAGCGTGGCTGCGGGGGATGTTATAATGGCTGTGCGTTGAGTAGTTGCCCCGGTGTACCTCAAAAAAGCTTTGGAGCAATTCAATAGTATTTGCTCGCCAGCAGGCTTTGTGGTACTGCAATTAACTACGTGGTCGCCTGAGACTGGTTTTTCCTTAGAAATTCCCTTACTTCGCTTAGAAACTTCCAGATATCTACGAGATTCTCTCTAAGAATCTCATAAGCTTGGAGATCATCAATTTTTGAGTATCTGTGGACAATCAGATTTTTTCATACTCTTAAGATTAGCAGCAACTTCCTTAGATATGGCTCTATTCTCCAGCTTTTGAAGGAAATCTTCCTCTTCCGTAGGGAGTCCCAGCTTCAGCTCCTTACAAGTACTGCACAGGTGCCTATGCAGGCTTCAATGGTAATCTGAAGCCATGGCTCTCTTCAACAATGTGTTTGATTCGTATTCTTCAAAACTCTGCGGCATATTTTCATGAATCTCTCCAAGATATCACCTAATTTCTGCCAGTTTTGATAATATCCTCCCCTTATCCATTCAGCACCCCTTCCGGGTACATCTTATATCTGGGCTTAAAATCCCCGTATTCTTTTGCAGTTTTTATTGCAATGTCGTAGAGCAGGTCTTCATTCTTGCAGTGAACAATTTTTCCCTCTTTCAACACTCCTGGTTTTATGTACAGAGGGAGCTCATTGAACGCCTGCACATCTATGTCCTCGTATTCGGAGTATTCCAGCCTCTTATCAAAGCTCTTACTCTCGGCATGGGGAAATAGAACCAGACACATGTCTATATCTCTGAAGGGCTCACCTCTTGCGTAGCTACCGTAGACTATTACTGCGAGGATGTCTTCATCAGCCACAGCTCTTTTTATGAGTTTCTGCATTCGCTTTTGGAGCTGTCCAGATAACACTACCTCACCTCAGGTAGCTGTAGCAGGCATTAAGGTGCAGGCGAAGAGGTTGACTTGTTTCAGGGCAGGATGCAGACAGGAATACCTCTTCAGTCACTCGTGTAGGTGAAAATCAGCCGCCGCTCATATACAGGTTTCCCCTTATTTGGACACCCACTCCGCTAAAACTTCGCTCGTACTTCACCGCCAAACTCATACCAACCAGCATCCGGGCCTCAGGCATACAGGCAAAATGCTTGAAAAACATAAAACAAGCTTTTGTGCAGGCTGGGTGTGCCCCTCCCCTCTGCCTACATTGCAAGCGCCTTCTCTATGCCCTCCGCAGGCGCTCCCGCCTCTTTCAGCTTGAGGATTGTCACCACGTTCCTTATCTCGTTCTCCCTGAGGAACAGGTGCGCCATGGGCACGCCTATGTGGAACCTGTCGCCCCTGAAGGCTCCCCTGTAGGCTCCCAGCATCTGCCTGCGCAGCGCCAGCTCAAAGGGCAGCACCGAGAAGAGCTCCACCTGCGCTGGAGCCTCCTGGGAGGCCGGCATGAACTCCGCTCCCAGGGGCAGCTCCCTGGCTATGGTCTCGTACTCCTTGAGCAGCGCGGCAACCATGGAGTGGTACGCAAACCCGTGAATCTCGGTGGCAAGCTGGCTCAGGTGCCGCACGCTCAGTATGGCAGCCAGCACGTCCCTTCCAACCCTGTAGCTCACCGGTATAAGCTGCTGCTCAAGCTTCGTGAACTCGGAGCCACGGAGCCTGAAGGCGGTGAGCACGTTGCGCATGTCCACCTCCCTGCCTATGAAGTCCCTCGCAATCCGTCTGTCCTTAGTTGAAAGCGACCCCGTGCTGCTCCACAGCTCCCTGTAGAGCGCCCCATCAAGGGCGGTGGTAAGCGCCGCCACCCCTGCCTCCTGGTAGGCGCTCAGGGCGCCTGCTAAGGGTTTGTGGTACACCGTGTCCCTCAGGCTCTCCACCATCTCCCTGACATCCTCGGCGCCCAGCAGCTTCGCCAGCACCTGCTTCGGCAGTGGCTGGGAGGGGTAGAAAAGGTCCTGCAGCGCCTCCTGGGGCACCCCAGCGCTCTTCAGCCTGAGCAGCGGCTTCAGCACCGTGTCAGCCACGAACTTCCTGTACAGCCGCTGCAGGACCATCTTCGCCTCCTTGCGCACGCCCTGCACCAGCCTGCCGTACTCCGAAGCCAGCTCCGAGAACAGCAGCGCCTCCACCTGGGGTATCTCAGGCTCCTCACCAAGCTTGGCTATGCCCTTCCCCAGGTGAGTCGCCTTCAGCAGGCTCATGCACTCCTCCAGGGAGGCAGCCTCGCACAGGGAGCGGTACTCACCCGGGGTGAGCATCCAGGAGCGCAGGGCTCCGATCTTCGCGTTTACGTACGCGTAGTCTCCGGCAGACATCGCCCTAAATCTTCGTCAGCAGCATGAAGGATATTATAAGCCCGTACAGAGCAATTCCTTCCGCAAGCGCCACTATGATAAGTCCCCAGGTCATCATCTCCGGCTTCTCCGAGATGGCACCCAGCGCCGCTGCACCCGTGTGCCCTATGGCGAAGCCTGCCCCTGCGGCAGCCAGCCCCACGGCGAGAGCTGCGGCTATGGCGTACATACCCTTCTGGGTCGCCGCGCCTCCCTGGGCAGCCTCGTTGCCCAAGGTCTCCTCAGCGTACACGGCACTCGCACTCAGTGCCAGTACCAGCACCATCCCTAACAGTGCAAAAACTCCTTTTCCTCTCATCATTCTCACTCCTCCTTATACATTATCCTGAGCGGTGAGAAAAGCACACCATTTGCCCTGTAGAACTTTGAAAATATCTCGTAGAAGTGCAGCCTGAGGGTGTGCACGAAGGATATGAATGCCTCCATCACTATTATCAGCACGTTGCCGGCGATGAAAACCAAGAGAACCGCGGGGTTCAGCAGGGAGTCCCCCAGGGCGAGCATGGCGTTCACCATCATCATGCTCAGCGCCGCGTGCACCACGCCTATGATGGTTATCCTGAGGAAGGACAGGGTGTTGGTCAGGTACTTCATGGAGTTCTCAAAGGTCTCAATGACGGATATCAGGAACCCCTGCCTCTCAATCACCAGCAGGTGCAGGAACACCAGCAGTATCGGCAGGACCACGCCTCCCAGCACGTGGGGTATGCTGAAGCTCTTAAGCCAGAACACTAAGTAGGAGCCTCCCAGCAGCGCCCATATCCCTGGAACTCCGAAGGGGCTCAGGAGGGCGTGCTTCATCTCCCGCTGAATAGCGTGGTTTACCAGGTTCAGCACCATCCCCATAATCAGCAGAAACACTCCTAAGTATATGGAGAAGTAAACCGCCCGCATTATCCTGTCGGGACCCGCGAGAAGGGCGCCCTCAAAGAACCTGTCAAGCAGCGGCACCTTGATGGGCTCAAAGGTGAACCCTAAGTACTTCTGCATCGGCGCCTCCCCGTGGGCAGCCTCAGCCTCAAGTCCGAACATGCTCCCGTAAACGAACCCCATGAAGGTCGCCATTATGCCGCAGAGCACCAGCGTCCTGCCCAGCTTCCTCCCCTTGTCTCCAAACCTGCGCACCCTGAAGCCCACCAGCAGACCCGCCAGGATGAGCACCAGCCCCTGCCCCACGTCACCGAACATGAACCCGAAGATGAAGGGGAAGGTCAGAGCCACGATGCTCGTGGGGTCCACCTCTCGGTAGTTGGGCACCCCGTAGGTGGTGGTCAGCGCTTCAAGGGGCTTTGTAACGGGCGGGTTGCGCAGCAGCGTGGGCGGGAGCTCGTGCTCCTCCGGCTCCCTGAAGCTCACGATGCAGGCGCCTCCGGTGGCGCTCTCTATAGCTTTTCGCACCTCCTCGGTTCGCTCCTGGGGCACCCAGCCGGAGAACACGTAGGTCTTGCGGGTGCGCAGCATGTTCAGGTTAGCCTCATCCACCCGCCTCGCGGCATTCAGGAACATCTGGTACCGCAGCAGGGTCTCCATCTCAGCCTCCGCCACCTTTTTCAGCTCCTGCAGAACCTCCCTCTCCTCCCTCTCCAGCCTCTCCGCCTGCTCCTCCAGCACCCTCCTCGCATCCTCCAAGGAGTAGGGGATAAGCCTCAGGGGGATGGTAATCTCCTCAAACCTCCTCAGCCTGAGCGCCCTGCTCACGTCCACCTCGTACCTGCTCAGCACCCCAACCAGCACCAGCACGTGCTTCTTGTCCAGCTTCCTGGTCTCCATCAGGTACAGGTCGGTTATATCCGCGAGCTCCTTCTGGAAGGGCTCCACCTCCTCGGCTGGCATGCTCCCGAGAAACAGGGACACGTGCTTCAGCGCCCTCATGTCCTTCGGGCTTATTCCCATAATCTCAAGCTTCCTCAGGGTGTCCTGATACCCCCGCAGCTCCTCCTTCTCCTTCCTTATCTCCGAGAGCCTGGCGTTCAGGCTGCCCACCCTGTCACCCAGGAAGAAGAGCTTCTCCGCAATCTCCTCAAATACCCTCCTGACCTCCCCATCCACCACCGGCAGCTTCCTCGCCGCCGGCTCCAGCTCCCCCATGGAGTCAACCTCTGCCTGGTGAATCTGCCTGAAAACCTCCAGGATGTTCTCAATTTTTGAGAGCAGCTCCGCCACCTCGGCTCTGAGGTGGCTTGTGCCGGCGCTCTGAAGCCTCCCCAGCGCCTCGGCGTTCTCGGTGAGGTTGATGAAGTGCACCGCACCCGTATCCTTTACGGCTCTGAGCACATCATCCTTGTGCTCTGCCAGCACCAGTGCCTCCAGCTTCCTCATGCTGCGCGGTCTCACCATGCAGATTACCCTCACGTGATTGTTGCGAGCTCTCATTTAAATTTTTCTATGGTGTGCACAAAATTCGCCGGCATGGCGGGGTGGGAAAGCACGTGCACGTGCAGGTAGCTTGCCAAGGTGTTCTCCATGAGTATGCCGTCCCGCCTTCCGTCCACCCCCTTCCCTCTGGTCACCCTGTAGGCCAACCTCAGCCTGCCCTCCGGCACCACCTCCGAGTAGTGGAACTCGTGCCCCACCAGCTCATCCCCTGCGCTGCAGATGGGGGTGCCCATCTCTGCCACGCACCGCACGTATCCGAGCGCCTGAAACCTGCGGTGCATCTTGGTTCTTATCGGCAGGAAGCCCACCATCTCGTACTCCTCCCCCTCCCTGGTAACGATGCTCCTCCCTAAGTACATAAGCCCGCCGCACTCCGCGTAGCACGGCATGCCCTCCTCAAGGGCGGTGCGCACCTGCTCCCTCAGGGTGCGGTTGCGCTCAAGCTCCTCCGCCATAACCTCCGGGAAGCCTCCGCCGATGTACAGGGCATCCACCTGCGGCAGGGAGGAGGCTTCCATCATGTCTATGGGCACGAGGTGCGCACCCGAGGCGATGAGCGCATCCAGGTTGTCCTGGTAGTAGAAGGTAAAAGCCCTGTCCATCGCCACCCCCACCCTCACCCTGGGCTCTCTGGGCGTGAAGAGCCCGCTGGGCTCTGCATCCACCTCGGGCGCCTCCATGGCAGCCTGCACCACCCCCTCCAGGTCAAGGTGCCTCGCCACTATCTCACCCAGCCTGTCAAGCTGCTCCTCCAGCGCCTCCCGCTCGTACGCCGGCACCAGCCCGAGGTGCCTCTCCCTGATGAACATGTCCTCCCTCCTGGGCACCGTTCCGAAAACCCTTAGTCCTGCCAGCCTCTCCACCGCCGTCCTCGCCTTGTAGGCATGCCTGGGGTTTCCCACCCTGTTCAGCACCACTCCAGCTATCTCCACCTCAGGGTCAAACACCCTGTACCCCATCACGAAGGCTGCGGCGGTCCTTGAAATCCTCTCCACGTTCGCCACCAGCACCACGGGAGAGCGCAGTATCCTGCTCACCTCGGCGGTGCTCCCCTTCGCATCCACCGCATCGTGGCTGTCGTACAGCCCCATGGTGCCCTCAATCACCGCTATGTCCGCCCCCCTGGAGCACCTCACCAAGCACTCCCGTATCGCCTCGGGGGGCATCATGTAGGAGTCCAGGTTCCTGCTCCTCCTGCCGGCGGCGAAGTGGTGGTAGCTGGGGTCTATGAAGTCAGGACCCACCTTGAAGGGCTGCACCTCATACCCCAGGTTGCGCAGCGCCCGCATGATTCCCAGAGAAATAACGGTCTTGCCAGCCCTGCTGGAGGTGCCTGCTATTATAATCCTGGGTACATCCATGGGCGCGCCTCGGTGGCTTCCGGGCACCTAACGTAGCAAATCAAAACTGAAGCTACTCACGGCTCTGGCTTTTCTGAATCTCTATGGCTCTCTCAAGGCTCAGCTCCCCCCTCGCCACCCTGCAGGCGAGCTCCCTGGAGATGGTGATGTTGCCGCTCATCTGCCTGCTCTCCCTCTGTATGTTCTTAATCTCCCCCATGGTAGGCGAGACCTCCAGCCTGCGCTTCAGCACCCTCCCGCGCTTCATGGCGATGTTCACCGCCGCTATCACGTCCCTGAGCTCCGGGCTGCTGCTCCCCACGCTCGGGGTCGTTGCGTGCTCATCCACCAGCTCAATCTCAAAGCAGAAGTTCTCCTGCAGCGCCCTTATCAGCCTCTGCCCGTATATCCCGCCCCCGTCACCCACCCTTATCAGGAGCCTCCCGCAGGAGTACAGGCGGAGCACCTCTCTGAGCCCCCTCACCACGTCCTCTGGGGAGTTGAGCCTGGATGCGTGCACCACCCTTGAGCCCGCCAGCACCGCCATCCCCGGCTTGTCTCCCGGGTCTATCCCCACCACCAGCTCCCCGTAGGAGCACCTCTGCCCCTTGGCGAGCAGGTGCGCCCTCTCAACCGCCGTGCCCACGCTGCTCTCGCTCACCTCAACCACGCAGGGGAAGCTCACCCTCTTCGCCTCGTCCCTGCTGGTGAGAACCACCCGCACCTGGGGCGGGATGCTCTCCCTGAAGGTGAGGCTTCTGAAGGCTATCCCTCTGCGCTTCAGCTCCCTTGCAAGCAGGTAGTAAAGCCTTGGAAACTCTGTAAGCACCGCTATCAAGCAGCACCCTCACCCCCTCTCCCGAGGCTGACGTGTTAAATCATTCTCCCACCAGGCGCTCGGCGTCTCGTCGGCATAAACGGCGCACCACTCCCTGCCCCTCCAGTCTCTCAGGTGGAAGAGCCTGAGAAAGCACACCATCTCCTCCTCGTACCCGTAGAACTCGTGCACCACTCCTCTCAGGATGCGGAAGTGCACCTCTCCCGAATCTGCAATCTCCCCGCTGGCAACCCTGCAGGTTATGAGCTCGCACCCCCGCTTCTCCCCGAGAAACTGCACGATAACACGCTCGGCCTCCCCGTACCTCTCAGCCTCCAGGAAGGCGCTCGCGGACACGCAGTCGCCCCTGCGCCTGAGCTTCGTGCTTCTGGCAATTCCCTCAAGGCGCTCAAGCAGAGCCTCCGCAATCATGGCAAAGTGTATTAACAGGCGCCTCCAAAAACCTAACCCATGCTCTACTCCCCGGTACCCACCATACCCGCGGCGGAGCTTGCCGGAGCCCTGCTTGCCGCTCTTAGGGCACCTGGAGAGCAGCGCACCAAGTTCAGGGAGCTGGTGCGCGCGTACTTGGGCAGGGAGGCGGTGGACTTCTGCTGCGCCCGTGCTGCTCTTGAGCACATCCTGAGGCGCCTTGAGGTGAGGAGGGTGGTGATGCCCGCCTTCCTGTGCCCCGAGCTGGCGGAGGTGCTCCTTAAGCTCGGGGTCAGGCCGGTCTTCGTGGACGTGCACAGGGGCACCCTGAACATCTCCCCCGAGGGGGTGCAGGAGGTTATTTCCAGGGGGGATGCCCTGCTCGCGGTGCACACCTTCGGCAACCCCTGCCAGCTCACCGCCCTCACCGAGCTCGCCTCTGACGCAGAGGCGCACCTCATAGAGGACTGCGCCCACGCTCTCGGGGCGAGGTACAGGGGCATGCCCGTGGGAACCTTCGGGAGGTACTCGGTGTTCTCCATGTACAAGCTCCTGCCCACCCCCTCGGGAGGCTTCCTCTGCGCCTCTGAGGGTGTGGATGAGCCCCCTGCTGGAGCCCCTGCGCTCGGGCACCTCCTCAGGCTGCCCTACGTCACCAGGGAGGTGCACCCCCTGCTTCTGCGGCTCAGGAGAGGGGGCGGCGGGGGGTACGCCACGGGGAGGTGCAGCCCCATAGACCTGAGCATCTTCAACCGCCTCTTCCCCAGAATTGAGGAGCTCACCCTGAGGCGCAGGAGGTTTGCGGAAGCTCTTGCGAGTGAGCTCAGCGGGTATGAGGTGCAGAGGGTGGAGAGGGATGCCCGCTCCTCCTGGCAGTCGCTTGCGGTTCTTCTGCCCGAGGAGAGCTCACCCCCGCAGGTGGCGGCGCACCTGCGCAGGCGTGGCGTGGTGGCTCACAGGACGTGGCACGACACCATCATCCTCCACCCCGGGATGCGGAGGTACGCTCCCGGCGAGTACCCAGTAACCCTTGAGGTGAGCCGCAGGATACTCACCCTGCCCGTGCAGCCCCACTACACCCACCGTGACGCCCGCGCCATAGCTGAGGCTTTTGAGGCATCCCTCAGCGCCTGAATCACGCCTCGGCAACCGAAATCACGACCCTGCTGCCGTCTATGCTCCACTCCCTGACATGCCCGAAGTGCTGCGCCTCCTCCGCAATAACCAGCTCCCTTGAGCGGGTCTCCCTGGCGATGTACTCCTGCTGCGCCCTCAGGTAGGGAAGCTGCTCGGAGGGGGCGCTTATCCTGGTGGTGATGTAGGCATCAACCTCCAGCTCCAGCTCCTTGCGCATCTCCTGCACCCTCCTCACCACCTCCCTGGCGAGCCCCAGCTCCATCACCCGCTCGGTTCTCCTGGCGTCTATGCACACCCTGCCACCCTCAAACTCCTCGCACGCCATGCTCTCGGGCAGGCGGCGCTCAAAGCGCACGTGCTCCCTCCTTACCCTCACCCTGCTCCCGTCCCCGAGCTGCACTTCAGCCCACCCTCTGCTCTCCATCTCCCTGCTCAGAGCCTCGGCGTCCGCCTCCTCCAGCGCCCTGGCAACCTCCGGCGCCTGCTTCCTGAACTCCCTGCCTATGGCGCCCATCTCTGGCACCGCAACAATCTCAGCCTCCCTCACCTCCTCTCCAGGGCTGAGCACCTCCAGCTCCAGGGCGTTGCACTGGCTCAGCAGGAGCTCCTCCAGCGCCTCTGCCGCCTCCCCCACCTCCTCCCTCTCCGGCAGGACCACGAGCTTCACCAAGGGCCACCTGCGCTTCACCCCCAGCCTCTGCCTGGCTGCCAAGCAGGCGTCCACCATGCCCCTCACCATCCTCATCTGCGCCTCAAGCCTCTCATCCACCCACTCCTCCTCAGCCTCCGGGAAGCTCTCCAAGTGCACGCTCTCCCCGCACTCCAGGTCCTGGTACATCGCCTCGCTCAGGTGGGGCGCCACGGGGGCAAGCAGCTTGGCGAGGGTCTGCAGGGTGCGGTGCAGCACCTCGTAGGCGGCGAGCTTCTCGGGGCTCTCCTCCTCATACCAGGTGCGGGGCCTGACCAAGGGGATGTACCACCTGCTCAGGTCCTCAAGTATGAACTCCTGCAGCTCCCTGGTAGCGCGGTGCAGCTCCAGCCTCTCAAAAGCCTCCCCCACCCTCCGCACTAAGGAGTTCACCCTGGAGAGCATCCACCTGTCCTCGGGCTTGAGGCTCTCGCCCCTCACCCCCTTAGGAGCAAAGGAGTCAAGGCTCATGTACGTGGTGGCGAACACGTGGGCGTTCCACAGGATGTTGAACATCTTCGCCACCACCCTGACCTCGCTCCAGCTGAAGCGCAGGTCCTCCCAGGGCTTGTTCGCCCAGAGCACGTAGAACCTGAGCACGTCAGCGCAGAAGGCGTTGACCACCTCCTCGGGCTCAATGACGTTGCCCCGGCTCTTGCTCATCTTCTCCCCCCTCTCATCTAAGGTGAACCCGTGCATCAGCACCTTCCTGTAGGGTACCTCATCAAAGGCTATGAGCCCGCACCCCAGGAGGGAGTAGAACCATCCTCTGGTCTGGTCGTGCCCCTCGGTTATGAAATCCACGGGGTAGAGGGTGCGGAAGGGCTCTTCTCTTGCGGGGTATCCGAGGGACGCCCAGGGTGCCACCCCAGAGTCAAACCACACGTCCAGCACATCCTCAACCCTGCGCTTCTCCCCCCCGCACTCGCAGGGGTAGGCAACGTCCACGTAGGGGCGATGCAGCTCCCTTACCCTGCCTGCCCTCTGCTCCAGCTCTGCCTTTGAGCCCATGACCTCCATATCACCGCAGGAGTCGCAGAGCCACACAGGCAGAGGAATCCCCCAGTAGCGCTGCCTGGATATGGTCCAGTCCTTCGCCCCCGCCACCCACTCACGGAAGCGCGAGCTGCCCGCCCACTCGGGCACCCACTCAACCCTCTCCACCTCCTCCAGCATCCTGTCCCTTAGGTGGGAGACGGTGATGAACCACTGCTCGGTTGCACGGTAGATTATGGGGGACTTGCACCGCCAGCAGTGGCCGTAGCGGTGGGTAATCTTCTCTGCTCTCACCAGCACCCCCCTGCTCTCCAGCTCCTCAATTATCCTGGCGTCATCCTTCTTCACCCTGAGCCCCGCGAACTTCCCTGCCTGCTCAGTGAACCTGCCCCTTTCATCCACGGGGCATATCGCGGGTATCCCGTACCTCTTCGCCACCTCAAAGTCCTCAGGTCCATGCCCTGGGGCGCAGTGTACCAGCCCCGTGCCCTCCCCCAGGGTGACGAAGTCGGCGAGAATCACCCTGCAGGAGTTCTCGGGAAGCTCGTACCCCAGGTCGCCCTCAAGGGGGTGCAGGTACTCCAGCCCCTCCAGCTCCCTGCCGGTGAGCACCTCCACAACCTCCCCCTCTATCCCCAGCCTCTCCAGCAGCCCGAGCTGCTCCCTCGCAACCACCAGCACCCCTAAGGGGGTCCTCACCCTGGCGTACTCAAACTCGGGATGCACCGCCACAGCCAGGTTGGCGATAAGCGTCCAGGGGGTGGTGGTCCACACCAGCAGGTACTCGTCCTCCCTTCCCCGCACCCTGAAGCGCAGGTAGATGCTGGGGTCGGTGCGCTCTCCGTACTCCACCTCCGCATCCGCCAGCGCCGTCTCGCACCTGGGGCACCAGGTAACCACCCTCAGGTCCCTCGTCAGGAGCCCCTTCTCGTGCGCCCGCTTTATCGTCCACCAGGCGGACTCTATGTACTCGTCCCTGAGGGTCATGTAGGGCTCCTCCCAGTCCATCCACACCCCCAGGCGCCTGAACTGGCGGGTCATTATGTCCACATGCCTGAGCGCCCAGCGCCTGCATGCCTCCACAAAAGCCTCAACGTTGCCCTCAATTTCCCTCTTGTCCCGTATCCCCATCTCCTTCTCAACCTTCACCTCTATCGGCAGCCCGTGACAGTCCCACCCCGGCATGCGGTGCACCCTGTACCCCCTCATGCTCAGGTAGCGCAGAACCGCATCCTTTATTATCTTATTCCAGGCGGTGCCCAGGTGTATTGAGCCGCTGGCGTAGGGTGGCCCATCAAGGAAGTAGAAGGTCTTCTTCTTGCCCTCCCCGCTTCTCCTGTATATGCCCCTCTCCTCCCAGAAGCTCTGAATCTGCTGCTCAAGCTTCCTGAAGTCCGGGTTTCTCTGCGCTGGCTTTACCATGGGTGCACTCACCGGGAAGTTTATTTTTAGGCTCACGAATATAAACGTTGGGATGCAGGCACAGGAGAAGGTGGACGCGGCGCTTGAGCTTCTGAGGTGCGCCCGTGAGAGGAGGCTGAGGGTTAAGGAGGCCATCGGCATAATAAGCATGGTCACCAGGCTCTCCGAGAGGGTGCTCGCCGAGGGGGTGCGCAGGGGTGTGATACGCCGGGAGGGCGGGGAAATAGTGCTCCTCGGGGAGCCCGCCAGGGCGAGGTGCAGGAGGCGCAGGTGCGACGCCGTGTGCAGGAGGTGCGGCAGGAGGATAACCCTCTGCCACTACCTGGAGGCGGGGGGGTTTGAGCTCGGTCCCTACGGGAGCGAGTGCATCAGGAGGATAAACACCTCATAGCCTTTCCAGGGGCTCGGCGTAGAACCCCCGCTCCCTCAGCTCAGCCGCAAACTCCCTGGCGAACCCGTGGACGGTGTAAACCACCTGGGGGGAGACGCGCTCCACGTACCGCACCAAGGAGTAGAAGTCGCTGTGGTCGCTGAGGGGGAAGGCGGCATCTGCCCCGTACCTGCGCTTCGTCCCCCCGTGAACCGCCCACCCGCTGACCACCGCCACCCTGCAGCCTCCGGGTAAGCACCTCCTGGCTGAGGGCGGGAGTATCAGCACCCTGTCCTCCCTGCATCTGTCGGTGATGGGGTGGTAGGCGCCGAGCTCCGCTCCCATCGCCTCATAGGTGCGGTTGTTTTTGAGCACGGCGGGATGAACCTCAACCCTGAAGCTTGAGGAGAGCACCTTGGTGAGCTCCTGCGCCTTCCCCAGGGCATACCCGAGGAACACGGGGGTTTCTCCTCTGCGGTGGCACTCCTCCGCCCAGTCCTGCATCTGCTTCACCGTCTCCTCCAGAGGGGGAAACTCGTACCTGGGGGTGCCGAAGGTTGACTCCACTATGAGCACGTCGCACTTCTCAGCCTGAGCCGGAGGGGTCAGCACGCCACCCTCAACCCGCAGGTCTCCTGTGTAGAGCACCCGGAAGCGGTTCTCTATGAGGAGCTGGCTCGCCCCCAGCATGTGACCCGAGTTCAGAAGCCTGAGCTCAACGGAGCCACGCCGCAGGGGGGTGCTGCACTCACCCCTTAGCCCCGCGAGGGCTGCGGTCTCCCTGGTGCACACCACCTCTCCGGCGCCCCCGCGCGGCACGTGGTCGGAGTGGGCATGGGAGACAAAGCTCAGCCCTTTAACCCGCTTTGGGTCAAGATACAGCTCCTCTCCATCCACGCAGAGCTCAATACCGTTGCCAAGCCGCAGAGCGCCACCTCCAGAGCTCCCTTCCACTTCCGCTATTGTTTGGTGCAGGATATAAAGCTTCCGGATGGGGCAGGGCTCCATCGCCATCCTGCCTGAGGCTACCTTCCCCCGTGGTTGAGCCCCGTAGCAGCCTCAGAATGTGGGGTGATTGCATCGCTAACAGGGGGCTTGTGCCAGGTTTGCGGGCGGGTTGGAGGAGAAGCTAAGTTATGCTTTTAGATCCTTTAATTTTAACGTTGAAAGTAGTTCTTCAAAGCTATGCGGCTGCTTTAGCTCTATCTCGCCGAATTCATACCTGAAAAAGTGAATTCTCTCATCTTTAATCCTCTTGGGCATGTTCTCAGCTATAAGCACACCTGCAACGCACTCCTCGCCGAGCTCAGCCATGTAGCTTTTAAGCTGCTCTATGCTTGCTTTGCTCGCTCTGCCCAGCTTAACCTCCACCACAATCTTTTTAGCCATGCCAATGGGCACAGCCTCTTTTATCAGGATGTCCACATGCCCCTGAGGCAGAGCCTTCTCGCTGAGTATTTCAAAGCTTTCTGGGCGGAGATGGTCCAGGTTGAGGGTTTCAAATAGAGCTTTGAGGTTCTCTTCTTTCATCAAATAACGCCTTACCAATGCCTGAAGTATCACCTCGCGGAAGGGCAGGGTGTAGGGCGGTGAAACCTTCCTGCTCCTCACAAACGTTGGCGTAAAGGTCTCATAGGGCGGCATTTCCAGCGCTTCCGCCTTGCCATTGAATACCTCGCCCATCTGTGAAACGTTCTGAAGGGTTGTGAGGTCTGCCTGAAAGTGGGTTTTCCTGTATCCACCGCGCAGCAGTAGGTTCTCGGCGATGTAGGAGAACTCAGCTCTGACAATAGGCTCATCAAAGGTTCGCACCTGCTTGAGATACAGGCGAAAGGGGAAGTGGTAGGTTTTTCTACTCTCCTTAAACGTCAGCGGCTTCCAGGGCGGAAGGTTTTCTGCACTTTTTATCGCCTCCTTGTGCACCACCTTATAGAGGTTGTGGGCTCTGGCACCGTAGAGAAAGGAGATGTAGTCCCCCGCTTCAATTTCCGAAAAAGCCCACGCTCCATTTATGTTGCTGGTAAACCCGGCTAATGCATAACGCTTGCACAGCTTGAGGTTCTCCTGATTTGAGACCGCCACGAAGAAGTATGAAGGCATGCATAAGAGTTGAAGCTCCTAGGATCTAAAGCTTTTGGTTGTTGATTACACCTCAGTTACAAAAATCTGTAACAAAGCTTAAATATGAAATGTCAGATCGATCCGATCACAAATTTATGCAAAGTGATCGGATTGTACCCTGATATAAATAATGATCCAGAATCACAAAAAATGTGCGAAATAACTCACGAAGACTACCTCAAATTCCGCAAAGCCCATCCTTACGTCGTCATAGAAGATGTAAAGGTTGAGCTGCCTGAGCGGCACGTTATAAAAAAGTTCGCCCCGAAAGATTTTAAGCTTGAGACCACGACGGTGTGGAGCTTTCC
>WANG01000186.1 GCA_015521945.1 Candidatus Hydrothermarchaeota archaeon | reverse complement strand
TCCCAGGTCTTCGGGGTTATACCCTTGGAAGTGGAGGAGAGCTACCCCCTGCTGCAGCACGAGGGGCTGAGCACCCCCCAGGAGGCGCAGCTGGAGCACATGCGCAGGGTGGCAAGAGAGTACGCGGCAGGTTTTGAGAGGGTGCACGTGCACGCCTCCCTTGCTGAGATGCTGGGGCTGGAGGGGGAGGTGTTTGAGTCTCCCGGGGAGTTCAGCGCTCCCGCCGATCAGGAGCTCAAGCTCCGGGCGATGGGCGACTACCAGTTCGGCAGGGGTGCTGGAAGGGTGCTCTTCAGGGGGGCGAGGGCGGAGTACTCAAGGCAGGGCATGCTGCGGAGGGCTTACTCGGAGCAGGAGGAGCTGCTTGCAACCCTGCGCCCCGAGGATGGGGTGCTGGTTTTAACCTTGGCAGGTGCTGAGAGGCTGCTGGAGCTTCCGCCCCCGAGGTGCAGGGTGGTGGTGGACTCGGAGGTGGACGCCTTCGTCAGGGAGGGAAGGAGCGTTTATGCAAAGTTCGTGCGCGGGTGCGACCCCGAGATAAGGCCCGGGAGCGAGGTGGTGGTGGTGAACCAGGAGGACGAGCTGCTTGCCACGGGCAGGGCGCTGCTGAGCGCCGAGGAGATGGGGCAGATGAAGAGCGGGGTGGCGGTTAAAACCAGGCACGGGTGCGGTTAGCATGCTGGATATACTCAGGGGAGCCTTCACAATGCTCGTCTCGCAGCCAAAGCTCTTCGTACCCCGCCTGGTTACCACCTCAGCCTACTCCATCTTCCTGCTGCTGACAGCCGGCACCGCCTACGAGGCTGCCGCGGGGGGCACGCCTACCCTCCTCCCGGTGCTGGCTGCTCTCCCAGTTCTCCTGCTCATGGACGTGCTCACCTACGGGATGTACGCCTCCCTGGCTGCGCAGCTCAGGAGGGGGCAGGCGTCCCTCCGGCTGGCTCTCAGGCAGGCGCTGGGGAGGTGGAGGTGCCTGGTGATGATAGGGGCGAGCTTCTTAGTGCTGCTGGTGCTCCTGTGCTCGGGGGTGGCGCTGCTCGTGGTGCTCTACCTCGTGCTGCACCTCCAGGTGCTGGCGCTGCTCGCGGGGGTGCTCATGCTCTCCGGGGTGCTGGTGCTGGGGTACCTGTTCTTCTACACGGTGCCCGTGGCGGTTATTGAGGCAGGAGGATTCCTCAGGGTCATGCGCAGGAGCCTCTCCCTGAGCCAGAGGCGCAGGGCAGAGGTGGTGTGCCTGAACCTGATCATCTTGGTGCTGGGCACCCTGAGCGTGGTGGTGGGGGTGCTCACGGGCTTCCGCGGGGGCGCCTTCTTGGTGAGCGCCTTGGTTTTCGTTGCCGGCAGGGTGGTGCAGGCGGTTATATACACCTACCTGAGCCTCATCTCCCCTGCCGCATACCTCAGGGAGGGTGAAGAGCGTGGTTGAGGTTGTGGCGGATGTGCACGAGAGGGGCTCGGGTGTGCCCGAGCTTCTCAGGAGCATGGGGGCAGAGCTCAGGTACCGCAGGCTGAGCGTGGGCGACTACGTGGTGAGCGAGGGCACGGCGGTGGAGAGGAAGAGCGCCGAGGACTACCTCTCGTCCCTCTTCTCGGGGAGGCTGTTTGAGCAGGTGGAGCGCCTGAGGGATGCCTACGAGAACCCGGTGGTGCTGGTTGAGGGCAGCCTCGCACGGGCTGCGGGTGAGGAGCACTCCAGCGCAGTGTGGGGGAGCCTGTTCTCCATAGCGGTTGAGCGGGGGGTTGCGGTGCTGCAGGCTGAGTCCAAGGAGGAGTGCGCGAGGGCGATACTCATCCTTGCAAAGAGGGAGCAGGGGCAGCGCACCTCTAAGCCTAAGGTGAGGCACAAGCCCAGGATGCTCACCCTGAGGGAGCAGCAGAGGTTCTTGGTTTGCGGGCTTCCCGGGGTGGGGGAGGAGCTGGCGGAGAGGCTGCTCAGGCGCTTCAGAACCCCGAGGCGGGTGTTTTCAGCCTCCAGGGCGGAGCTCATGCGGGTGGAGGGCATAGGGAGGCTCAGGGCTGCCAGGATTGCGGAGGTGCTGGACAGGGAGTACGTGGAAGATGCCGGCTGAGAGAGTTCACCTGCTGGCTGCTGTGGCTATGGCGGCGTACCTCCTACCCTGGGCGCTCAAAGCAGGGTTAGCCCCTGCCATCGCCTTCTCTGCCGGCTACCTGCTCGGCGCCCTCTTCCTGTGCCCAGACCTTGACCTGGAGAGGAGCGCGTGCCTGAGGCGGTGGGGCAGGCTGGGAGGCTTCTGGAGGGCGTGGTGGAGGCACGTGCCCCACAGGGGGATGAGCCACTCTCCTGCTGGGCTCCTCGTGTACGTGGTGCTCGCCACCCTGCCTCCCGCGGCGGTGCTCACCCTGGCTGGATACCCTCCGGAGCCGAGGGTGCTGGGCGCCTACGTGGCTGGTATAGCTATCCCCCACCAGCTTCACGTGCTGCTTGACGAGCTCTGGAGCGCCCTGAAGCGGGCAGCTTAGGTGCCGCTAAGGGAGCCTGCAAGAAAAAGGAAAAAACAGGGGAGCCCTGAAGGGCTCAGAACACCGGCTTGACCTTGTACATCGTTATGCCGGCTTCCCTGAGAAGCTTCATCGCCTTCACGCCGTCCGGCGGGAAGACGTGAATCGTCGCGTGGAAGGGCGGCACGGTCATCACGGTCTTGTACTTTATGGGTATCTTGTTCTTCTGCAGAATCTCGTAAGCCTTGTGGTAGTCGCCGTTCATGTAGTCCACACGTATGGGTATGCTCACGTCGGTGCCACCGGGCACGTCGTCAACTATCAACCCCTGCCTCTCCTTCTCCTCCCACTCGCGTATGTCATCGTCGGTCAGCTCCTCCTCAAACTTGCCGGGGAACTTCCTTGAACTCAGCCACGGTGCCTCAAGCGGATTTGCCATATCTCTCACCTCTCATAACACCTTCTTATTATGCGGGGCAAACGCTGCGCCCGCCACTTCCCTCTCTTACCCTCCCTGTATTTAAACTTTTTGCGAAAGCTTTAATAACCCTCCCATAACAGGTATGTGTTATGGGCGTGGGCGTGCTCACCCACAGGCAGGCGCAGGTGCTGCGCTACCACCTCCTGGGGTACTCCCAGGGGGAGATAGCGGAGGCTATGGGCATAACCCAGCCCAGGGTGTCGGCGCTCCTCTCAAGAGCCCTTGAGAAGGTGGAGCAGGCGAGGCAGACCCTTGAGTTTTATGAGGAGCTCAGGTACATAAAGGAGCTCAGGGACAGGGGTTACAGGGGAGAGGCGATTCTGCGTTAAATTTTATGTGGTTAGGTAGTCCGGAGTTCGTGGTGAGCGAGTGAAGGCAAAGAGCGCTATAACCCTGGGGGCGATAGTTGCTCTTGCAGCTTTTGCCTACCTCTCATCCCAGAGCGCTCCGGTTATAAGCGACGAGGAGCACACCTACGTGGGCAACTTAGTGTGGTACAACTCCTACGAGAAGGGGCTCAGGCTGGCTGAGGAGCAGAACAAGCCCGTGATGCTCTACTTCTGGGCGACCTGGTGCAAGTTCTGCAGGAAGCTTGAGAGCGAGGTCTTTCCCGACCCCGAGGTCAACGCCTTCCTGAGGCAGAACTTCGTGCTCGTGGCTGTGAACGTTGACACCGACAAGCAGGTAACCTCCCGGTACGGGGTGCAGTACCCGCCGGCGATGATATTCATAACACCACAGGAGCAGGTGATGGAGAGGATAATGGGCTACGTGCCCAAGGACACCTTCTTCCCCACCGCAAAGCGGGTGCTTGAAAGGTATCAGCAGAACTCCAGCGAGCGCCTGACCGCAAGTGGCAGCGCATCCGCCACCTCGGATGCCGAGAACCCGTAGCCCTTCTCCTCCTGCAGCATATCCCCCGCGAGCCCGCACAGGAAGGCCGCGCAGCAGGCTGAGGGGAAGCTCCCGCACCCCTGAGCCATAAACCCAGCCACCACTCCCGCGAGCACGTCTCCTGTCCCGCCTTTCGTCATCCCGGGGTTGCCTGTCCTGTTGAGCTTCACCCTCTCGGGGGAGGCGACAACGTCCACCGCACCCTTCAGGAGCACCGTTGCGTTAAGCTCACCTGCAAGGCGCTGCGCCGCCTTCGCCCTTGCATCAGCCTCTCCGGGCACCTCCCGCCCAGTAAGCTTCCTGAACTCTCCAGCATGAGGGGTGAGCACGCTCTTAGACGGAAGCTCCCGCACCCCTGCGAGGGCAGAGGCATCCACCACGCAGGGACGCTCAACCACCTCCAGCAGGCGCCTGACACCCTGAAGGGTCTCCTCACGCTCCCCCAGCCCGGGACCGAGGAGCACGCAGTCTGCAGCCTCTGCGAGCCCCGCTACCTCCTCCGCAGCCTCCGGGGTAAGCCTTTCCCCCTGGTAAGGGCGCAGTATCACCTCTGGTGAGGCGGCTCTCAGGGGCGCCTCCAGCACCTCCGGCACCGCAAGGGTAACTATGTCAGCGCCTGCACGAAGGGCTCCGAGAGCCGCGAGCAGGGGTGCGCCGTGGTACTCGGCGCTTCCCCCCACCACCAGCACCCTGCCGTTCTCACCCTTGTGCGACTCCCTGCGCCTCTTCCAGATGCTCACCGCCACATCCCCTGGCCCTGCGTACCTCTCCGCCTCCTCGGGCACCCCTATGTCCCTGACCACGCACCTCATGCCCTGCAGCCCATGCTTGAGGGCGTGGAAGGTCACCACCAGCTCGGGCTCAACCCTGTACCCGCCCCCCTCCTCGTTCATCCCCGAGGGCACGTCAACGCTCACCACGTATCCCCCGGAGCGGTTTATCTGCGAAATCACGCTCCTGTAGGGCTCCCTCACCTCCCCCCGCACCCCGGTGCCGAGCAGGGCATCCACCAGCACCTCCGCCCCGGGAATCCTGCCCCTGTAGGGCAGCACCTTGGCTCTTCCCGTGCTCCTGAGCCTCCCCAGCATCTCCGCCGCTAAGGGGGTCGCGGGCTGCCTGACCAGGTAAACCCTCACCCTGGCTCCTGCATTTGCCAGGTACCTCGCCGCAACCAGCCCGTCGCCGCCGTTGTTGCCGTGCCCGCACAGCACCACCACCCTGCACCCCGGCTCAAACCTCTTCAGCACCTCCTCAGCCACCGCCCTTCCGGCGTTCTCCATCAGCACCTCCGCGGGGGTGCCGAAGTACTTGGCGTTTATATCCAGCGCCCTCATCTCCTCGTGGGTGAGCATCACCCTCCCAGCCTCTTCAGGCGCATTACCTCAATTGCCCTGAGCAGGTCAGTCTTGGAGAGGATGCCCTTTAGCTCCCCCCCGTCAACCACGGGCAGCCTGCCCACCCCTGCCTTCGCCAGGGTCAGGAAAGCCTCGCTGGCATCGGCGTCGCTGGTGGTGGTTATGAGGTTCCTTGACATAACCTCCCCCACCCTGACCCTGCTCCACTCGCTCCTGGGCACCTTGGAGAGGTCGGTGAAGGTGACTATCCCGATGAGCCTGCCGTCTGTGAGCACGGGATACCCCATGTGCTTCCTCTCAAGCATCACCTCCGCCAGCTCCTCCAGGGTCATCTCGGGGTGAACCCACACCACACCCCGGCTCATGAGGTCCCTGACCTTTATCCCGGAGAGCAGGAAGTTTATCCTGAGCATCTCGCTCTCCTGCACCGCTCCCAAGTACACGAAGAAGGCGATGAACACCAGCCACAGGTTGGGTATCATGACCCCGAGGAGCGCAAATACCACGGCAATAACCTTGGCTATGCCCGTGGCTATCTCGGTGGCGGCGTGGAAGCCCAGCTTAAGCGCCAGCAGGGAGCGGAACACCCTACCTCCGTCCATGGGCAGGGCCGGCACGAAGAGGTTGAAGGCGCCGAGCAGCAGGTTCACCTTGAAGAAAACGGCAAGCAGGTCTATGGGCGCTGAGATGCTGAAGTCAAACAGGGGGAACACCAGGGGGAGGCTGTCAAGCATGTAGAGGGCAAGCAGGGAGAGGCCGCTCATGAGGAAGTTGAAGCCGGGGCCCGCGATGGCTATCTTGAGCTCCTGCCCGGGCTCGGAGGGAAGCTCCTCCATTGAGGCGATGCCCCCGAAGGGGAGCAGGGTGATGCGGTTTATGCCTATGCCGTACCTCCTTGCCACCACCGAGTGGCTCAGCTCGTGCAGGGTTACCACCGTGAAGAGGAGCACCAGGTATATGAACGCCTGGAAGTCAACAGCCAGGCTGTAGATGAACACCAGAAGCAGGAGCAGCACGAAGGAGATGTGGAGCTCCACGGGTATCCCCAGAATGCTGCCCACCCTGTAGCTGTCCCGCATGTACCTCACCCTCAAGGTTTATATATTGGGTGGAGCACATTTAATATGTTACTGGCGAGGTGGTCATCTTGGTATCCAGGCTTAGTGAGCTTACCAGCAAGGATGTGTTTACGGAGGATGGCTCCAGGGTGGGGAGCGTTGAGGACGTGGTCATAGACCCCGAGACCGGCAAGGTGCAGGGGCTGCTGATAGGCAACGTATCCGAGAGCTTCCTGGAGAGGGTCAAGCTGGAGAGGGCGAAGGGGGTAAACGTGCCCTACAGGGCTGTGAAGTCGGTGAGCGACATAGTGGTGCTGCGGGACGCCGTGTACTCGGCAAAGTCACCGGTAGAGTGAGCCCATGGGCCTTGCCTTGGGTGTCGTGGTGGGCTTCGCCGCAATGGTGGTGCTCTCCCCCTTTCCTGTTTTTGGTCCACTGCTGGCAGGGTTTGGAGCGGGTCTGCTCGCAGGAGGTGGCGTGGAGAGGGGCGCTCTCGCTGGGTTCCTTTCGGGTATCTCGGGGGGTGTGGTGGCGTTTGTGCTGATGAGCGGCATCTTCGGGATAATGGGAGGAATGATGGGCTGGATGGTGGGCTCAATTATAGGCTTCGGGTTCTTTCTGGTGTCCCTCTACTACGCGGTTCTTGGGTTAATCGGAGGGGCTGTCGGGGGACTCCTCAGGGGCGGATGAGTCCTCTGTTACGGAGTTGACGTTGCCGCCCTTGAACACCGCCCTGCGCAGGGTTATGCTCCCGTCTGCCGAGCGCACCTCTTCTAAGTAGAGGTTGGACTGCTCATCCCACCCCGCGAGCACTCCGAAGAACTCACCGCCACCGCGCACCGTTACCCTGACGCGCCTGCCCAGGGCGTGCTTTAGCATGCTCTCCACCTCTGCCATGCTCTGGAGTCTATCGCGGTGCTTAAAAATCTTGCCGTGAGCTCTGGGGTGCTGAAGAGAAAACTTTATATCCTGGATGGTAGCTATGCATTTTATTCAAGCATCTTCCTGCCAGGTCTGAGCCGAGCCCGGGGGCTGTGAGGGGAGGACCGGCAGGTAGGTTTTGTGAGATGTATTAAAGGGGTGGCATTCAGCACCAGCTTCATTCTCTCAGGCCCGCTTTTATATCTTCTATCACATCTTCAGCACTCACAGGCAGAGAAACCCCTTTTGTTTCAAGGATGTCAAGCATCTCCCAGAGCGAGACCCCTGCT
>WANG01000185.1 GCA_015521945.1 Candidatus Hydrothermarchaeota archaeon | reverse complement strand
CTTCGGCCCCTCTTTGACCACAAAGTCAACCTCATGCTGCTGGGCATCCTTAAAGTAAAACACCTCCATCTCAGGCTTAAAGTAACTCCTTCTCCTCATCAGCTCAACAGCAACAGCATTCTCCATGAGCCTGCCGGTGTTTTCAGAGATTCTGAAGCCTGATGCCGTGAAAAACGAGGTATCTACAAGATATATTTTCATAGGACTTCTATCCTGTTCTCTTACGCTTGTAGAGTACTTCTTTAGTCTGTAGTATAGCATGGAAGATGCTAAATGCGCTAAATATCTCTCAGCGGTTTTAAGTGGAACTTGGAGCGATTTTGACATCTTCCTTATACTCAGGTAGGCTGAAGGATTAGAAACGATGAATCTCGCTATGCTATCAAGGACATCTTCCCTTCTTACGCCATATCTGAGCACAACATCCTTCAGTATTATGGTTCTGAAGTAGTTTCTTACAATCTCTAACTTTTTAGTGTGGTTTTCTTCAAGAACAACTTCCGGAAATCCGCCAAGAGTTAGGTATTCAAAAAGAAAATTCTTCAGCGCTCTTATTTTTAGGCTGTCCCTGAAATTTTTGAATGTTAGAAACTCCCCAAAGCTGAGAGGAAACACCTCAATATCAACTGTTCTTCCCGAGAGTATGTCGGAAATTTCTCCAGCCATGAGTTTTGAACTGCTGCCAGAAATTACAACACGAGCCTCGTTTTTCTCATTTAAAGTTCTGACTAATCTCTCCCACCCACGAACTTCCTGAACTTCATCCAACAGTACAACAGGCTTTTTATCAGGGCTCAAATGCTTGAGATATGTCTCATAAACTTTTATCAGAAAACGAACGTCCATCTTAACAGGAAAGATTGCTTCCTCAAAATTGACGTAAAGCACATTCTTGCTGCCGAGCTTACTGCTCATTTTCTCCGCAACCTGTCTTAGCAGATATGATTTTCCTGCTCTCCTTACACCGTAAACCGCAACCACCTTGTTTACTCCCGACAGAAGGGAGATTATCTTTTCAGAAAGATTCCTCTCTGTTCCAGTCTCAACACCTTCTCCCCAGAAGTTCCACGAAGACAGTACCTCAAGTATCTTGCTCTCGGATATCATGCTTTCTATTTTGTGACACAAATATTTAAATTTTTGTGTCACTAAAGTCGCTACAGTATCCTGAAAATCATTTCCCAGCTTTTGCATGGTCAAGCTTGCACCGGCGGGGTAAAGTTTTTATTGGCAGGTGAAGCAATCTTAAACTAAGGAGGGAGATGGTGGAGATCCTACTGGTTGACGATGAGAAAGACACCGGCAGGCTTGTGAAGAAGCTTCTTGAGAGGCACGGCTACAGGGTCAGGGTTGTAACCTCCGGGGACGAGGCGATTGAGCTTCTGGAGTCTGGATACGAGCCATCTCTCATTCTGATGGACATCTTCATGCCGGAGATGAGCGGCATAGACGCCACCAGAAAGATAAAGAGCAACCCCTCCACCACCCGCATCCCGCTGCTGCTCTTCACCGTCATGGGGGGAATCTCGGGCATAAGGCACCTGGTTAAAGAAAGCGGAGCCAACGGGTTCATACCCAAGCCCTTTGACAAGGAGGTCCTCCTGCGGAAGATAGAGAAGATGCTCGGCCAGACTACTTTCGCCTGAGGAACTCCACGTACTTCCTCAGCCCGGTGCTCTTCTTCTCAAAAGCCGAGGAGAGGCTGACCACGTACTCCCCCTCCTCCCCCGCGACGATTATGGGCTCCTTCATCATCAGGCTCGCCACGTCTATCTCATACACCCCATCCATCACCCTTATGTTCCATATCTCGTCCCCCTTGCTGAGCTTTGGCTCCTCCCCGCCCTTCCTGCCCTCAATGAAGCTCGCCAGCTCCCTGCTCTCCACCCTGCGCAGCTCCTCCCGCTCCTCGGGGGACGCCTCCCTGAAGTACAGGAAGAGCCTGTTGCCGCAGTCGCAGCCCCTCAGGATTTTTTCTTCATCTTCCTGGTAGATTTTTCCGCATCTTGTGCACTTGTGTGGCGTTTTTCAACCTCCTTATCGGGTATTTCAATCCTCGCGAGCATGGATATGTACTCGGGCTCCCTCTTTATCGCCTCAATCAGCCTCGTAGGTCCCACGATGGTCATTCCGTGCCGCCTTCCGGAGATGTACTCGGCTATCTTCTCCCTCAGGCTCTTCGCCCTGTGGTCCATGCGGAAGAACTCAATGCCGTGGAAGTCCTCCGCATCTATCTCCCGCATGCTCGCCTCTATGAGCTCCGTCTCCTCCCGGGGCTCAAGAGCCTCCTCCAGCACTATGATGACGTTCTTCTTTATCCTGCTGAGGATGAAGCTTATCTTCTCGGCGCTGCCCTTCTTTGCGAGCATATCAGAGCTTATGAAGTCAAGCTGAATCTCCATGCTCCCACCTCATGCCAGGTGCTTCTGTATCGCCTCATACAGTGCCGGAAGATTCTCGCCGGTCTGGGCGCTTATGGGCACCACCACGTGCTGGGGGAAGGCGGAGCTTATGGCAGAGGGCTGGGCATCTGGCAGGTCTATCTTGTTCGCCACTATTATCATGGGTATCCCGCGAGCCTCCAGGTTGCCGATTATGGTCACGTTGACCTGGGTGTAGGGGTCCTTGGTTGAGTCAAGCACGACCAGCACGGCATCCACGTTGTCCAGCCACTTTATCGCCTCTATTACCCCCTTTGTTGCCTCCCTTGCCCTCGCCTTCGCCTCCTCCTCGCTCATGCCGAAGGCTTTGAAGCTCTTGAAGTCCACCTGCGTGGCTATGCCCGGCATGTCCACGATGTTCATCCTGAGCTCCCCGTTGTTGGTGCTCACAACGATGTTCTCTATCTTCTGCACCTCTCTGGTCTCGTGGGGGATTTCAGAGACGGTGCCCACCTCCCTGCCCAGCCAGTCAAGGGAGATGCGGTTGGCGAGGGTGGTCTTTCCCGCGTTGACGGGACCGTAGAATCCGAGCTGTATCTGCTTTTTCTTCCTGAATATCCTCATAAGCCTGCGCAGGCTGTTCCTCAGAGCGCTGAGCATGGGCAATACCTCTCCTGAGGATAAGCTTTTTATTGTGGATTTATATAGGTTGTGGTGGTACCATGAAGCTGGAGCTGCGGGAGGCTGAGCTGGAGGAAGCGAGGCGCGCGATAGTGCGCTTCATAGGGGAGCAGGTTGAGCTTGCGGGGGCTGCGGGTGGCGTGGTGGGGCTGAGCGGAGGCGTTGACTCGGCTCTTACGGCTTTTCTGTCAAGGGAGGCACTGGGGGACAGGGTGAGGGCGCTGATAATGCCCGAGCGGGGTGTAACCCCCGAGCGGGACGTGAGGGACGCCGTTGAGGTGGCGGAGAGGCTGGGAATCAGGTATGAGGTGATTGACATCTCTGAGGTGGTGAAGGCGGTCAGGGAGAGCTTTCCCATCTCCTCCTTCGCCTGTCTGAGACCAAAGCTCGCGCAGGCTAACATAAAGCCCAGGGTGAGGATGCTCCTGCTCTACCTCGCCTCAAACCTGGACAACCTGCTTGTGATAGGCACCGGCAACAGGACCGAGCTTCTCCTTGGGTACTTCACTAAGTACGGGGATGGGGGCGTGGACATCCTGCCCATAGGGGGGCTGTACAAGACCCAGGTTCGTGCGCTTGCCAGGCATGTGGGGGTGCCGGAGGGAATCGTGGAGAAGCCCCCCAGCGCGGGTCTGTGGGCGGGGCAGCGGGATGAGGAGGAGCTGGGTCTGAGCTATGAGGCGCTGGATGCGGTGCTCCACTCCATCTACGACCTGGGCAGGTCCCCCGAGGATACAGCCTCCGCCCTCGGCATCGCTGCCGAGGACGTGCGCAGGGTTGTGGACATGGTGAGAGCCAACTCCCACAAGCTGAGCACCCCCAGGGTTGCAGAGCTTCCATGGAGGTCGTGAGTGGGCGTTCTCAGGGTTGACCTCAGTGGTGTTAGCGGGTGCTTTGAGTGCCAGCGCTGCGGCACCTGCTGCTCCTCAATCGGGAGGGGCGTGAGGCTGTTCTACCAGGAGGTCAGGGCGATTCAGGAGCACCTGAGGGGCAGGGAAGAGGTGCTGGAGGAGCTCGCCTGGGATGTGCTCACCTCCCGCGGGATGGCGGAGCTCATAGGCAGCACCGAGGTGGCGGAGAACTTCAGGGGGCTCAGGCATAGCTTCTTCTCCTCCTCTGGCAGAAGCTTCGGCTCGGGGTACTTCGTGGAGTACTACGTCCTCAGGAGCTTCAACGGCTCCTGCGTGTTCTTCAACCCCCTCACGGGGGAGTGCGTGGTGCACGAGGCTAAGCCCATGACCTGCAGGCTCTACCCCTACTACGTGACCCTTGACCTTGCCCGCATGCAGGTTCGCATGCACCAGCATGACTCATGCCCCGGGCTGGGCACCTGCAGGGCACCCGCTGGCGCCCTGGAGCTGGCGTCTGAGGCGCTGAGGTTTGCCGGGGTGATGCAGGGGCACTACTCAAAGCTGGCGGAGCTGCTCGGTGGCAGGGATGCCGAGCTGGTGCGCAGGAACTTCGTGGACAACCTGAGGTACGTGGAGGTGGGGGCGGAGAGGAGGGAGCAGGAGTGGGTGCGCATGCGCCTGAGCACCGGCAGGGGTGTCAGGGACCTCTTCTTGGAGCACGGGCTGATAGAGGCGGGTGAGGACTACCTTGAGGGGCTGCGTTAACCTTTATATCTCATTAAGAAAATATCATTAAAGCCTGATATGTAAGGTGAGGTGATCGGTGTGAAGTACGATGTTAAGGACCTTTCGCTGGCGGACGAGGGGAAGCTCAGGATTGAGTGGGCTGAGAGGCAGATGCCCGTGCTGAGGCTCATAAGGCAGAGGTTTGAGCAGGAGAAGCCCTTGGAGGGGGTGAGAATCTCGGCGTGCCTGCACGTTACCACCGAGACTGCAAATCTCATGCTGACCCTTAAGGCGGGGGGTGCGCAGCTCGCCCTGTGCGCCTCCAACCCCCTGAGCACCCAGGACGACGTGGCAGCATGCCTGGTGAAGGAGTACGGCATCCCCGTGTTTGCGGTGCGGGGGGAGGACAAGCAGACCTACTACGAGCACCTGCATGCTGCCCTTGACAACCGCCCCCAGGTTACCCTGGACGACGGGGGTGACCTGGTGTCAACCATCCACAAGGAGAGGCAGGAGCTGCTGGAGGTGGTCATCGGGGGCACCGAGGAGACCACCACGGGTGTGATAAGGTTCAGGAGCATGGCGGAGCAGGGTGTGCTCAGGTATCCTATAATCTCGGTCAACGACGCCAGCACCAAGCACATGTTTGACAACCGCTACGGCACGGGGCAGAGCACCATAGACGGCATACTGAGAGCCACCAACGTGCTGATAGCGGGCAAGAACTTCGTGGTTGCCGGCTACGGGTGGTGCGGCAGGGGCGTGGCGATGCGCGCCCACGGCATGGGGGCGAACGTGATAGTCACCGAGACGGACCCCCTGAAAGCCTTAGAGGCGGTGATGGACGGGTACAGGGTTATGCCCATGAGCGACGCAGCTAAGGTGGGCGACATCTTCGTCACGGTAACCGGGGACATAAACGTCATAAGGGAGGAGCACTTCAGGGTGATGAAGGACGGGGCTATACTGGCGAACTCCGGGCACTTCAACGTTGAGATAGACATACCCGCCCTGGAGAGGCTTGCGAGGGAGAAGCGCAGGATAAGGGAGCACGTGGAGGAGTACCGGCTTGAGGACGGGCGCAGGCTGTACCTGCTGGGCGAGGGCAGGCTTATAAACCTGGCGGCGGCGGAGGGGCATCCCGCAAGCGTGATGGACATGAGCTTCGCCAACCAGGCGCTGTGCACCGAGTACATAGTGAAGGAGGGCAGCAACCTTGAGCCGGGGGTTTATCCAGTGCCGGAGCACATAGACAGGGAGGTTGCGAGGCTGAAGCTTCAGAGCATGGACGTGAGGATAGACACCCTCACCGAGGAGCAGAAGAGGTACCTGAGCAGCTGGGAGATGGGCACCTGATGCAGGCGCCTCCCGAGCTTCTCGTGCTCTTGGTTGCGGCGCTGCCCTTCTCGGAGCTCAGGGGCGCGATACCCCTCGCTCTGAGCTACGGCATGTCCCCGGCGAAGAGCTACATGCTCGGAGTGGCGGGCAACCTCCTGCCCGTGCCCTTCCTGCTCCTCTTCCTCGGGAGGGTTGAGAGAGCCCTGCGCAGGTTTGAGCTCTTTGACAGGTTCTTCACCTGGCTCTTTGCGAGAACCAGGAGGCGGGGGAGGAGGGGCGTGGAGAGGTACGGGGCTCTGGGCATAGTGCCCTTCGTGGCGGTCCCCCTGCCGGTTACCGGCGCCTGGACGGGCACCGCCTTAGCCTACGTCTTCGGCATACCCTTCAGGTACGCCTTCCCCGCAATCTCGGCGGGAGTGGGCATAGCTGGAGTCATCGTCACCCTCAGCTCCCTCGGTGCCCTCAGGCTGCTGGGATGAGGTGCATGCCGTCGCAGCTTGGCATGGGTATGCCGAGGCGCTCCCTGCACACCCCGAAGGTGATGCCCCTCCGCAGGCACTCCCGCCTGAGCTCAAGCATCAGCCTCCTCCTCACCCCCTCGGGCAGGTACCTGGAGTTCTGAACCCTGGTGCCGCGGGTGAAGTAGAGCTCCCTCAGCCTCTCCCGGTGCTCGGGAAAGGCAGCCGCCACCCTGCGCCAGGAGTCGGGGCGGGGCTTGAAGGTGGAGGAGGTCACGTGCCTCACCCCCGCGCAGGCAAGCTCCCTGACCAGCTCCCTGAAGTCGTCGTTTATTCCGGGTATAACCGGGTCAATCCTGCAGATGGTGGGCACGCCCCGCTCGGCGAGCACCTGGAGGGCTCTGAGCCTCTCCTCGGGTGCAGGCGCCCCCGGCTCAAGCCTCCCCGCAGTGAGCTCGTCAAGGGTGGTGATGGTAACCGCCACCCCTGCCCGCATGTTCGCCAGCACCCCCGCATCCCGCTGCACCAAGGCGCCCTTGGTGACTATCATCACCCTGAAGTCCCTGAGCACCCTGAGGCAGGCGAGGGTCTGCCTGTGGCGCCTTTCTAAGGGCTGGTAGGGGTCGGAGGAGTTTGAGATGGTAACCGGCACCCCGGGGTCAAGCTTCGGAAGCTGCCGCCTGAGCCTCTTCACCAGCCCCCTCTTGAGGCGCGCCTGAAACCCCTTAGGGATGTAGCTGGTGATGTAGCAGTAGGTGCATGCATGGGCGCACCCCGTGTAGGGGTTGAGGGAGTACTTCCTGCCGCAGGTGCACCACTCCGAGCCCCAGGGGTCAAACTCGTAGACTACCATTGCCTCTTCCAGAGGGAGGCGGCGCGCAGCTGCTTGAGCTCCCTTGCCTTCTCGTCAAGGTAGCGGTAAACCACGCTGTGGGGCTTGCCCTGAATCAGCATTATAACCGCCTCCCTGGCTGCCGCCACCTCCTCGTGCTCTCCAAGCAGAGCCACGCTCTTGCCGTAAACGCTCATGGTAACCCCGGTGGTGCTCTCAATGTACCTCCTGGTCCTCCCCCTGCTCCCTATGAGCCTCGCCTTCTGCCTGGTTATAGCCTTGGGGGTGCGCAGGTACTCGCTCAGGTCAATCACCTCAAGCACGTAGCTCTCATCCGCCAGCTTCAGAGCCTTCTCGGGGTTAATACCCCTGGCGATGGCTCTCACCACGTTCCTGGCAACCCATCCCGATAGCGGGTTGTCCTCGGAGGGGGTTATCCTCACCGTGCCCTCGCTGTCAACCTCCAGCTTCACCCCCAGCTCCCTCTCTATCCTGCGCTTGGTCTCGCCTCCCCTCCCTATGAGCACCCCCACTCTCTCCTTGGGTATCCTCAGGTACTCCACCGCCATCACCCGCTATGCCGTAATCCTGGCGTAAACCTCCTCATACTCCACAGGAAAGTACCTACTGAAATACCGGGTGAGGTTCTGCACGTCCCTGCTCAGGAACTCCTCCGCGTAGGGGTGCTCCAGGGGCACAGCCGAGGATAGGTCTATGAGCACGGGCTTCTGCTCCCTTACCAGCACGTTGTACTCGCTCAGGTCCGCATGCACCAGCTTCGCCCTGGTGTAGAGCTTCCTCACCTCCTCCACCAGCATCCCGAAGAACTCATGAGGGGACTCCAGCTCCGCATCCCTGAGCATTGGAGCAGGTCTTGCGTTTTCCTCAATCAGCTCCATCACTATGACGTTGTTCAGGAACGCAACAGGCTTAGGAACCGCCACTCCAGCGCCGTGGGCGGTCTCAAGGTTCTTGAACTCCTTCCTGACCCAGGTGAACACTATCCCCCTCCTGCTCCGCCTGAAGCT
>WANG01000184.1 GCA_015521945.1 Candidatus Hydrothermarchaeota archaeon | reverse complement strand
GCGGATGCGGGCAGGGTGCTCCAGGGATTCCTGGCAGCCTTCCTGATATGCGGCGCCGGCAACACCATAAACGACTTCTACGACTACCCCATAGACCGGCGCCAGAAGCCCTGGCGGGTTCTGCCCAGGGGTGCCATGAGCCTCCACGGTGCGAGAAGGTACGCCCACCTGCTCTTCCTCACCGGCATTGCGATGTCCCTCCCCTTAGGCACCTTGCCAGTTCTCCTCGCCCTCTTCAACTCGGCGCTGCTCTACCTCTACGCGGCAAGACTCAAGCGCGCCTGGGGGCTGGCCAAGAACCTTTGCGTGAGCTACCTCACCGCCTCCCCGCTGCTCTACGGGGGTGCCATCGCAGGCGATGCTGCTGCAACCCTGCCCTTGGTGCTCTTAGCCCTGCTGGCGAACACCTCCAGGGAGATAGTCAAGGACATAGAGGACATGGAGGGAGACGCCCAGAGCTGCAGCACCCTTCCCCTTCGCATAGGCGCCGGGAGGAGCGCCCTTCTCGCGGGCGGCGTTATTCTGCTCGCCGTCCTCCTGAGCCCCCTGCCCTACCTCCTCGGAATCCTGAGCCCCTGGTACCTGCCTGTGGTTGCGCTTGCCGATGCGCTCTTCCTGGCAGCCACGGGGGTGCTCCTGAGGGGCGACCCCTCGGGAAGCTCAAGGCTGATGAAGGCGGGCATGCTCCTCGCCCTGCTCTCCTTCCTGGCAGGGCTCAGAGCTCCCTGAGCATGCCCAGGCATGTGCCGTCCAGCAGGTAAACCATCGCCTCACCCAGCTCAAACCTCCGCAGCACCGCCCCGGGAAGCTCCTCCCTGTTCACCCTCACCCCCGGGCTCAGCTCCCCGAAGGCGGGCATCAGGGTCACCCCCGGGCTTTCCTTCCCGGGGCTTACCTCAACCCACACCTTCTCCCTCACCCTGCCCCCCGCACCATCC
The DNA here is from genome assembly GCA_015521945.1 of Candidatus Hydrothermarchaeota archaeon. Lineage (GTDB taxonomy): Archaea > Hydrothermarchaeota > Hydrothermarchaeia > Hydrothermarchaeales > BMS3B > JAADFH01. The sequence goes on along the minus strand of WANG01000184.1, from coordinate 2,510 downwards.
TCAAACTCCACCACGGGGTGAGCGTGAGCCAATAGAAGGTGGGTGAACCCCTCCCAGGGGTGAAGCGCATGCCCGTGGAGCATCAGCACCCCGCCGTCGGCAAAGGCTCTGCACACCTCTGCACCCCGCACCAGCCTCTCAATGCCCCCGTCGTGGTTGCCCTTCACCAGCACCACCTCCTGCACCAGGGTGCCCAGCTCCTCAACCAGCGCCCCCACCTCCCGCCTCTCACGCCTCTCCGGCAGGGGTATGCTGTGCCTGAGGTCGCCCAGCACCACGAGCCTCCGTGGCTTCACCCTGCGCACCAGCTCCTCCAGCTTGAGGAGAAGCCGCCCCCTCTGGGAGGGCACCCTTACTCCTGCCCTCCTGAGCTCCGCCTCCACCCCCAGGTGGAGATCCGCCACCACCAGGCTGCTGCCAGCCAGGCAGGCTTCCCTTCCAAAAACCCTGAGCACCCTCATGGTTGGAGTGGGGGAATGGGGCTGTCCAGATTTGAACTGGAGTCCACGGCTCCCGAAGCCGCGAGGATGACCAGGCTACCCTACAGCCCCATTTTCTCTCTGCTCCCACAACCCTAACAATATAAAACCGTCGTTAACCTGCCCTCCGGATATATGCCCAGGCGCACCGAGCTCACCTGCCCGGGGTGCGGGAAGCCAGCCGAGCAGGCGGCGGTTGTTGGCAGGACCACCGCCGTCAAGCGGGGTGTGCGCAGGATATACCAGGTGCTCAGGTGCCCCTGCGGCAGGATATACAGGGGGTACCTCATGGAGGAGAAGGAGCTTCCCGCACGAGCAAACGGGTGAGCTCGGTGGCGCACTCCCTCGCCTGACGCACGCAGTCGTTTACCCCCACACCCCTGTAGGCGCTCCCGGTGAGCATCAGCCCGGGGAAGCGCTCCAGCAGCCTGTCAATCCTCCTGAGCCTCTCCTGGTGGCCCAGGTTGTACTGGGCGATGGCTTTCCTGTACCTGTATATCCTGACAAGCTCGGGCTCACCCTCTATGCCCATGATGTGCTTCAGGTCGCTCCTGCAAGCCTCCACCAGCTTGGTATCCTCAAGCTCCGCCAGGCTCTCGGCTCTCGCGCCCCCGACCATCATCCTGAGCAGCGCCTTCCCCTCGGGTGCCCTGTGCTCAAACATGCTTGAATCCCAGAGGCACCCCAGTATGGTTCTGCCCTCCTCGTGGGGCACCAAGAACCCGAAGCCGTCCAGCTCCTGACCCAGCTCGCTCTTGTCGTACCCGAAGGCCACAACCGCCAGCTTGGTGTAGTGTATGCTCCCCAGCTCCTCCGCCAGGGCTCTGCTGAGCCCCCACACCAGCTTTCCGGCTGCGTAAGCAGGGCAGGCGAGCACCACGGCATCGCAGGCTATGCTGCCCCTGCTCCCCAGGTCAACCACGTACTCCCTGCCCCTGCGCTCCACCGACTCCGCCTTCCTGCGGGTCAGCACGCTGCTCCCCAGCACCTCCGCGAGCTTTCGGGGGAGGTACTCCATGCCCTCGGGGAAGCTGGTGAGCACCCCTCCGGGACCAAAGGGTCCTCCGCTGCCCCTCTTCCGCCTCCTGAGCATCCCCCTTATAAGGCTCCCGCCTCCCAGCCTCTCAAGCTCCGCCATGACAGGGAAGGTGCTCCTGAGGCTGAGCTTGTAGGCATCGCCGGCAAACACTCCGCTGACCATGGGGGCGATGAGCCTGCGCAGCGCCTCCTCCCCCAGGTGCCGCTGGGCAAAGCTGGCTATGGTCTCGTCCTCAGCGTCCGTGGGCGGGGTGAAGACCTCCAGCATCATCCGCAGCTTGGCACGCCAGCTCACCACATCGCTGTATATGAACTCCCGCAGGCTGGTGGGGAGCTCCCTGAGCTTTCCGTCAGCGTATATGAAGCGCCTGGCAGAGGACTCGTTGGCACGCATCAGCTCCTGAGACACCCCAAGGTGCTCGCAGAGCTCAAGAATGTGGGGCTTGCTGTCAAGGAATCCGTTGCATCCGGCTTCAATGAGGTACCCGTTCACCCGCTCGCTTCTTATCTTGCCCCCCACCCTGTCCGAAGCCTCCACAACCGTGACCCCTGCCTCGGGGAGTAGCCTTCTCAGGTAATAGGCGGTGCTGAGACCGGAGATGCCAGCACCCACAACCACTATGTCCATGGGAGATAATGGGGGGCTTGTATATTTAAATTAAGCGCCGCTACTGCGCTCACGCCTTCTCCCCAGCATGCTGGCGAGGCGCCTGCCTCCACCGTACTGATGCCATCCCTCCCGGGTCTCAAAACCATCCTCAACCCGGATGGCTCAGCTCAGACACCGCACCTGCAGTGCCAGAAAAGGCAAGCACAAGGGATAATACCAGAGCTGGGTACCCCATATTCCTCACCCTCCAGCGATTGTGGCATTCCTGCAGAATTCACACAATAAACTGCCAAATCAGCATGCAGATGCCTGCCTCCTCCTCTCCTTCTATTCTATTGTGTTCCTCATCGTATATAAATTTTTCAGTGGCGTGCTGTGTTATC
>WANG01000183.1 GCA_015521945.1 Candidatus Hydrothermarchaeota archaeon | reverse complement strand
CAGAGAGGTGGAATCTACAATTTTCACTGGAGATCTCGCCCTTCGAAAGCATACGCTGCTCAGAACGCCGTTGAGAAAGCTGATAAAGCTGCGCTCGCTGAACCGGGAGAGAAACTCGTATACCTGCTCTGCATCAGGTACCTCAGCAACGCATGCGAAAATACGAAGCTTCTCACACTCCCTTAAGTCACTAATCACGCTGGAAACCTCCCGGGAGAAAAATAAGGAAATCATTACTATCCTGAGAATTAAAGACGCTCTTCTCAAAGGAGTTATGCCAGATTTGCTTAACTCCTTCCTTACTCTGCGATTATCAAAAATCTTTAAAACGTTAGAAAGCAACCCCCATTTGAAGTTCCTCGGATCAGGAATCAGAGGAGCTTCCATGGTTTTTCACCCAGGGGAAGGGTTTATCCCTTCCCATATTTAAATGTTTCGGCTCGTTTTTTAATTCGTTCTGAATTGTGAGAGTGATACTTGCGTACTTTTGGTGAAAGAGTAAATATCATGATAAGTAAGATGAATAAGCACATATTCTTGCCAGATTTAATGGGCAGATGGCAAGGGGGTTAGTGTAGGTTATGAAGACGTTATTAAGTGGACACTTCTTCCTGATAAGTGGTATCAGAAGGGATATACTGACATAAAAAAGTATATGATCCGCCCTATGCTTATTCCTTTCTGGAGATTCATCTCATTACTCCACTCTATAGAGTTCAAAGATGAAAATTTTTATGACTTCGCTTATGAAAAATTGCAGGAGATTATGGAGCCTTACTATCCGAGCTGGGTATGGGTGTTGATGCTTTATGAGAGTAAGAAAAAACGATTTAAGGAGAACATGTGCGGTGCAATCGTAATTGATGGGATTAATGGAGACTTTTACTTTGCTTTTATGGATAATAAATTTATCATGTATATAAAAGATGGAAAGTTGCTTGTCAAATCTTATTCTAAATAAGAATTTCAGCAAGACTAACCTACAGTATAACAGTAGTTGCACCTCAGTTGGGCACCACCACCAGGGACAGGGAAAGGTATTTAAGGGAGGAGTGAATACTGTTAAAGGAAATTTAAAGAGGAGGATGGCGAATGAGGACACCGGTGTATCTGCTGGGTGCACTGCTTCTCGTGATTCTGCTCGCGGGATGCACCGGGGGTGGCGGTGAGAAGGCTCCTGCACCAGCTGAGACTCCTCAGGAGACTCCCGCCGAGACCCCCGCGGAGACGCAGGCACCGCAGGCTACGCAGGCTGCGCTGCACGGCGAGGGTACCTGCGACCAGTGCCACGACGCCCCGACCCTGGAGGACATGCGCTCTGGGTTGCACAAGCAGGCGTTTGAGAAGCAGCCGAGCATTCACAAGCCCCTCTGCAGCAAGTGCCACAACGTGGAGCAGACCTGTACGCAGTGCCACGACCTGCCTGAGGTTATGAAGCAGTAGCCGGGGCACAGCCCCCTTTCAACTTTTTTCTTGTGATTGTGCGGCGTAACACCGGGTGATGCAGTTGAAGATATCCTACTGTGCCTTCTGCGGAGCAAAGCTTGATAGCGGCGCAAGAAGGTGCTCCGCATGCGGTGCGGATATGACCCCCTTTTTTGCGGTGCTTGAGGCGAGCAGCTTTGCCGAGGAGTTTAAGAAGGTGATGTCCGAGCTTTTCAGTGCCAATGCAAAGGCGCTGGAGGAGATAGGGAAGCAGATGGAGAAGCGGCGGGGTGTTTTCTTCTCGGTGGAGATGCGCTCCGGGGAGCCTCCGATTATACGCACCGGCGAGCCCGAGGACCTGGAGAGGATAATTGATGAGATGCCCCTGCCCGAGTTCGTGAAGCGGATGTTCACCTCCAGCGGTGGCACCCAGGCGGAGTTCAGGGAGGCTGAGGTGAGAAGGGAGGTGCGCGAGGATGGGGAGGTAATAGTGGTTGAGATGCCGGGTGTGGAGCGGGAGGAGGACGTTGAGGTGTCAAGGAGGCAGAACGTGCTGGAGGTTGCGGGAAGGGCGGGAAGGGTGGTTTACTTTGCCCAGGTCCCCTTGGATGAGGGCTCCATGGTGGTGGGCAGCTCCCTGAGGGAGGGCAGGCTAACCGTGGAGGTGCGCCGGTAAGCGGGGCGCAATCTTTTTATCCCCCAGGTGTGAAGCTACCTGCGGTGGAAGCATGCAGAGCTCGCGCATACCCGGCTTTTACAGGCTGAGCCCGGAGGAGAGGCTGGAGAAGGTCAGGGAGCTGGCGAACCTGAGCGATGAGGAGGCTGAGGCTATCGCGAGGCATGGCTCCCTGAGCATCGCCCAGGCTGACAGGATGATTGAGAACGTTATCGGCACCTTTGAGCTGCCCTTGGGGATAGCCACGAACTTCCTGATAGATGGGAGGGACTACCTCATACCCATGGCGATTGAGGAGCCCAGCGTGGTGGCTGCAGCGAGCAACGCCGCCAAGATGGCGAGGGCTGGCGGGGGGTTTGTTACGGATGCGACACCGCCCGTGATGATAGCCCAGGTGCAGCTCTGCGATGTGGATGACCCGTATTCGGCGAGGATGGAGATACTGAGAATCAGGGAGGAGATAATAAGGAAGGCGAACGAGCAGGACCCTGTGCTGGTGAAGCTGGGCGGGGGGTGCAGGGATGTTGAGGTGCGGGTGGTGGATTCCAGGCGGGGTCCCATGGTGGTGACCCACCTGCTGGTGGACTGCAGGGATGCCATGGGCGCCAACGCCGTGAACACCATGGCCGAGGCGGTGGCTCCCCTGATTGAGAGGGCTGCGGGAGGGAGGGTGTACCTCAGGATAATTTCAAATCTTGCGGTTTTCCGTCTGGCAAGGGCGAAGGCGGTGTTTAAGGCGGACGCCATAGGGGGGGAGGAGGTGGTTGAGGGCGTGCTCAACGCCTACGCCTTCGCCGAGGCTGACCCCTTCAGGTGCGCAACCCACAACAAGGGGATTATGAACGGCGTCACCGCGGTGGTGCTCGCCACGGGCAACGACACCCGTGCCGTTGAGGCGGGGGCGCATGCTTACGCGGCGCTCCGCGGCTACAAACCCCTGACCACCTACGAGAGGAACAGCGAGGGTGACCTGGTGGGCACGATTGAGCTTCCTGTTGCGGTGGGGATAGTTGGGGGTGCCACAGCCTCGCACCCCGTGGCGAGGGCGTGCCTGAAGATTCTGGGGGTCAGGAGCGCACGGGAGCTTGCCAGGGTTATCGCGGCTGTGGGGCTGGCGCAGAACTTTGCAGCCCTCCGTGCCCTTGCCACCGAGGGGATTCAGAGGGGGCACATGGAGCTTCATGCGAGGAACATCGCCGCCATGGCGGGTGCCAAGGGTGATGAGGTGGATGCGGTGGCTGAGGTGCTGGTGAGGGAGCGCAGGATAAGGGTGGATTTTGCCGAGGAGGTGCTGCGCCGCCTAAGGGAGGAGGGCGCCACCTAAGCCTTCCACCCGTACTTTCCTATCAGGGGGACGAAGACGCAGTCTATTATCTTCTTAGTGGTGGTGCTGCCGTCTTCATGCTTCTCCACAAGAAGCAGCTCCTGACCGAGGCGTGAGCCCACGGGGATGAGGAGCTTGCCGTCTTCTTTTAGCTGCTCCAGCAGGGGCGGGGGTACCTGGGGAGCGCCGGCGGTTACGTATATCCTGTCGTAGGGCGCCTTCTCGGGGTAGCCGAGGGTGCCGTCCCCCGTTACCACGGTAACCCTGCCGCAGCATCCGGCTCTGCGGATGTTGCGCTCCGCCACCTCCGCGAGCTCAGGCTCGCGCTCTATGGAGTACACCTCACCCCTGCTGGCGATGAGGCTGACAACGCAGGCGTGGTACCCCGAGCCTGCTCCCACCTCCAGCACCCTGTGCTCCCTGTGGATGTCAAGTGCCTCGCACATTATTGCCACCATGTGGGGGGCGCTGACCGTCTGACCCCTGCCTATGGGGAGGGGCTCGTCGGAGTATGCCTGGGCTTCCAGCTCCTCGGGCACGAAGAGGTGCCTGGGTACCCTGAGCATTGCCTCTATGACCTCGGGGGTGCGGAGGTAGCCCCCGGCTATGAGGCGCTCCACCATGCGCCTGCGCTCATCTTCCCGGCCTGCCATAGAGCCTCACAACTTCGGATGCTCTGGCGCTGCCCCTGCGCAGAGTCCCTGTGCGGGTTTTTATCCTGTGGATGATGAAGGCGTGGCGGGGGGTTACAACCCTCTCGCCCACCCTGAAGACCCTGCTTCTGGTGGTCTCTATTATGCCCGAGACCGTCCTGCCGGAGATGTGCACCGAGTACTTTACACGCAGGGGGATGGTGAGGGAGACCCCCCACAGGGTGTGGATGTGCTCCGCTTCCGCGGCGGCAACCCTGCCTGCGGGGGTGTCTATGGCGGTGATGCGCACCTTCTCGCCTCCGGCGTCAATGACCTCGCCCACGCTTACCTGCTCGCCTGCGGGCAGCTCTATGCGAATCCGCTGGCTCTGCTCGTACCTGCTGATTACCAGCCAGAGGGGCTTTGTTTTCTGTTTTTGTCTTACTTCGTGGCGCACCTGGCTGCAACGGGTGCAGCGCAGCAGGTATTCGCTGCCCCTGTGCTTTACCACCTCGTGCTCTGTGGTGCTCTGACAGGAGTCGCAGTGTGCCAGCAACTTTATAACACCCTCTGCGTATATCTGATGCTAATGTTTGAAAAGGTTATGGTCACCGCCTGGGGGCACGTGAATGTTACCGCAAGGCACAGAACCACCCTGGAGATTACCAAGGAGCCGTGGCTTACACCCAGGGGGGACTGCATCCTGGGGGTGAGGGCGAGCATGGCTCCGGCGGATTTTCCTGAGAGCTTCAGGAGGATGGCGTGCAGGGATGATGCTGTTATTGAGCTGGAGCTGAGGGTGGAGGGGGAGAGGTTCGTGGTGAGGGGAAGGGGAAGCAGCGCTCTGACGCTGGCTGATGATACCAGCATGGTGGTGAGGAGGAGCTCCTACACCTGCGGGAGAACGCTGATGATAGGGGCGGATGCCGCAGCGAGGGATGTGCCCAGGAGGATGGTGGAGATGCTCAGAAATCCAGAGCAGAGGCTGGTGGCGGTGGTGCGGGTGAGGCTTCAGAAATAGTTTGCAACGTCTGGTTTGGGTGTAGGGGGTGATGCCCCGGTAGCTCAGCCGGCAGAGCGGGTGATTCGTAATCACCAGGTCGGGGGTTCAAATCCCCCTCGGGGCT
>WANG01000182.1 GCA_015521945.1 Candidatus Hydrothermarchaeota archaeon | reverse complement strand
TCTCCGAACTCCACCAGCTCGCCCATCAGGAAGAAGGCTGTGTAGTCGGCTATCCTCGCCGCCTGCTGCATGTTGTGGGTGACTATGACTATGGTGTAGTTCTCCCTGAGCTCCAAGATGAGGTCCTCTATCTTGGCGGTAGCCACGGGGTCAAGCGCCGAGCAGGGCTCATCAAACAGCACCACCTCGGGCTCAACCGCGAGGGCTCTGGCGATGCACAGGCGCTGCTGCTGTCCGCCGCTCAGGGAGGCGGGCGAGTCCTTCAGCCTGTGCTTCACCTCATCCCACAGCGCCGCCTTCCTGAGGCTGCGCTCCACTATCTTCGGGATGTCCTTCATCCTGTGAATTCTTGCACCGTAGGCGATGTTGTCGTAGATGCTCATCGCGGGGAAGGGGTTGGGCTTCTGGAACACCATCCCCACCCTCCTGCGTATGTCCACGGGGTCAGCCTCTTGCGAATAGATGTTCCTGCCGTCCAGCAGCACCTCCCCGCGAACCCACGCATTGGGCACAAGCTCGTGAATCCTGTTCAGGCAGCGCACGAAGGTGCTCTTGCCGCACCCGCTCGGTCCGATAATCGCCGTTACCCTGTTCTCCGGGATGCTCATGCTTATGTTCTTAAGCACGTGCGTGCTCCCGAAGCCAGCGTTAAGCTCCCGTACCTCAATCTTGCCCTTCATCGCCATCTCCTTCCTGTAGCGAGCCTGACACCCATATTCAGCAGGAGTATCATGGTAACCAGCACCAGAGCTCCCCCCCACGCCTGGGCATGCCAGTCGTCAAAGGGGGAGATGGCGTAGGTGTATATCATCACGGGCAGCGTTGCAACGGGCTGCATTACCCCGTCAAACCAGAAGCGGTTGTTGAAGGCGGTGAAGAGCAGGGGCGCCGTCTCGCCGGCGATTCTCGCTATGGTGAGCAGAATCCCTGTGGCGATTCCGAACCTGGCGGTGGAGAGCACCACCTGCAGGGTGGTTCGCCACCTGGTAGCCCCCAGTGCAAGAGACGCCTCCCTCAGCTCCCAGGGCACCAGCTTCATCGCCTCCTCGGTGGTTCTGACGATGAAGGGGAGCATCATGGTTGCCAGTGCCACGCCCCCCGCAAGAGCCGAGAAGCCGCCGAAGCGCAGCACCACCAGCATGTAGGCGAAGATGCCAGTGATTATTGAGGGCACCCCGGTGAGCACGTCGGCGGTGAAGCTAATCGCCCTGCTCAGCCTTGAGTTCGGGTACTCGCCCAGGTACATGCCCGCGGCTATTCCCAGGGGTATCCCGATGGCAGAGGCTATGCCCACGACTATCAGGCTGCCCTGAATGGCGTTTCCGAAGCCTCCCCCGGGCTCGCCGGGAGGAGCCGGCAGCTCGGTGAGGAAGCTCAGGCTGATGACGGAGAAGCCCTTCATGAAGATGGTGTAGAGCATGCTTCCCAAGGGTATCAGGGCGAGGGCGGTGCTGCAGATGCAGAAGGCCGTGAACAGCCTGTCCTTCAGCCTCCTCCACTCCAGCTCAGGCACCCCCCTGAACCCTCATGTACCTCCAGGTTATAGCCCTCGCGAGCACGTTCACCACCATGGATATGGCGAAGAGCACCAGCCCTATCTCTATGAGAGCCGCCAGGTACAGTTCACCGGTAGCCTCGGTGAACTCGTTGGCTATAACCGCAGCCATCGTATAGCCGGGGTGGAGCAGGGAGGTGAAGAGCTGGGGGCTGTTGCCTATCACCATGGTAACCGCCATGGTCTCGCCTATCGCCCTGCCCAGCCCGAGCATCACGGCGCCGAAGATGGCACCTCTCGCGTAGGGCAGCACCACCCCGGTTATCGCCTCAAACCTGGTGGCGCCGAGGGCGAGGGCGCCCTCCAGCTGCAGCCGGGGCACCGCAAGTATAGCCTCCCTGGAGATGGAGGAGATTATGGGTATTATCATTATAGCCAGCACCAGGCTTGCGGTGAGCACCGAGTAGCCGTATGCCGGACCCTCAAACAGGGGCAGGAAGCCCAGGTAGGACATCAGGGGCTCTGCTAAGTGCTCCCTCACAAAGGGGGCGAGCACGAATATGCCCCAGAGGCCTATGATAACGCTGGGTATGGCTGCAAGGAGCTCAATCACCGGCGAGAGCACCGCTCTAACACGGGGGGATGCCATCTCAGCCAGGTACACCGCTATTCCAAGGCTTAGGGGCACCCCTATCGCCAAGGCGAGAAGCGACGAGACAACCGTGCCGTAGATGAAGGGCAGGGCTCCGAACTCCCCCCTCACTGGATTCCACTCGGTGCTCGTCAGGAAGCCCAGCCCGAACTCCGAGATTGCGGGAAGGGAGCCGTACACGAGCTCCCTGAGGAGCAGCACGGCTAAGCCGATGACGCTGAGCACCGCCACCCCGGCGAGCACAGCCTGAAACACTAAGTCACCTGTGAGCCTCACTCCACGGGAACTCAAAAAGGGAGGGGGAAAGCGGAGCTTCATGGGTCCACCCTTAGAGGAGTGGTTTGCCCTGATAGGTTATTAACTTTATGGTCTCCTCATTCAGGCGAACCACCTCCTCGGGCAGGGGTGCGTAGTGAAGCTCCGGCGCGTACTTCTGCCCGTCATGCACAGCCCACCACAGGAAGTCCACCAGCGCCTTTGCCTTGGCCTCGGTCATCCCGGGAATCACCGACAGCTCCCTGTACACCAGCAGGTAGGAGAAGCTGGAAATCGGGTAGGCGTCCTCTCCGGGGGCGTTGACTATGCTCACACCCTCCCAGGACTCGTCCCCTCTCGGCAGGGAGGAGGCAGCACCCGCAGCGGCTGCAGAGACGCTCTCTATGCTGGGCTCCACGAACCTGCCGGCTCTGTTCTTTATCAGGGCGTAGCTGAGCCTGTTCTGAACCGCATACGCGAGCTCCACGTAGCCTATGGAGTAGGGGTTCTGCTTCACCAGCCCCGAGACGCCCTCGTTGCCCTTGCCACCAAGCCCGAGGGGCCAGCTCAGGGACTTGCCCCTGCCGACCTCCTTCTCCCAGTCCTCACTGACCGCGGAGAGGTAGTCCGAGAACACGAAGGTTGTGCCGCTCCCGTCGCTCCTGTGCACCACCACTATCTCCTCGTCCGGAAGCTCAACTCCGGGGTTGAGCTCCGCTATCCGGGGGTCGTTCCAGCGCGTTATCCTGCCAAGGTAGATGTCGGCGATAACCTCGCCGCTCAGCCTGAGCTTCTCCTCCACTCCGGGAAGGTTGTACACCACCACAACCGCCCCGAGGGTTTCCGGGATGTGGAGGATGCCCGGCATCTTGCTGCGCTCCTCCTCCTTCAGGGGAGCATCGCTTGCACCGAAGTCCACGGTCTTCGCCATGGTCTGGCGTATGCCACCGCCGCTGCCTATGCTCTGGTAGTTTATCTTCACCCCCTTTAGCTTCCCGTACTCGCTGCTCCACTTGGCAATCAGCGGGTATGGAAAGCTCGCACCGGCTCCGTTTATGGTTATCTCCTTCTGCACCTCTCCACCCTGCTTCTGCTCAGTGTTGGCGGTGCACCCCGCCAGCAGCAGAAGCATCGCAATGGCTATACCCGTCCACCATCTCATCAATGCCACCTCACTCCTGCAGGAGTCCGGTAGCTTATATCAACTTATCCGCAGTAAACTAAATATCCGCCTAAATCTATATAGTCGTTGAATCACGCCCCCATGTCAAGGGTGCTCTCCGCGATGTCCTTGGAGTAGGCGTACACCCTCTGAAGGCTGTCCAGCAGGATGAGCAGGGCGAGCTGTCCCTCCTCGGCGCTCTCCAGCATGCGTGAGAACCACCCCTCAACCTCCTCCTCGGAGTCAAGCACCCTGTCAGCCAGCTCTCCATCCCCCGAGAAGAAGGACTTCATGGCGAGCACGAAGTTCTCAAGCACCCTCTCGTAGAGCCTCCTGAGCGCCTCCTCATCGCAGGTGCCATTCCACCCCGCAGCGACCCTGGCTATCTTCACGCTGTGGTCTGCGATGCGCTCAAGGCTCTTCGCCACGCTCAGGTGGTGTATCGCCTTCTCCGGGGGCATCTCCAGCTCCACCCTTCCACCCCTCCTGAGCCCCTCCACTATCTCCTTGGTGGCGAGCAGGTAGAACTTGTCAACCTCGTCGTCCCTTGCCATGACGTCCCTGGCGAGCTCCTCGTCCCCGCTCAGGAAGGACTCCACGGCGTTTTTCAGCATGAACTCGGTTATGACGTACATCCTGCGCAGTATGCTCCTCGGGTAGATTTCCTTGAAGTCCAGCAGGTCGTTGATGACTATCTCGTGCGAGGTTTCCGCAAGGATTTCTGTTCCCAGAATCCTGCGCAGTATGTCAACAACCGCCGCCCGCTGCTCGGGCAGGATTCTGTGCCTTGAGGTCACCCTGAGCTCGTCAAACCCCGAAAGGTACGCTGAGATTATCCTCCTCTCCACCTGCCTGGGGGACATGCCTGTTATGTCCAGCTTCTTCACCACCTGCCTCTCCGCCCCCCTTGCATCAGGCCTGAGCACCAGCTCCCCGTTCTCCCCCCTCTCAATCAGCACCCTGTCCCCTGCCCTGAGCCCCATCTCCTCAACCCAGCGCTTGGGCAGGGATACTATGTAGGTTGACCTCCCGGTGAACTGAAGCTTTCTGCTGTCCATACCACTACATGGTCTATGATAACGTCTCAATTTTATAGGTTATCTATATAGAAAATATGGACACCGGTTAAATCTCCGTGGTGCAACGTATTCGCATGCTCAGGAGGAAGGTTTACACGGGTGGCTCCTCTCCCATGCTCTCCCTTCCGAAGGACTGGGTTGCGGCGCACCGGCTTGAGAAGGGGGGCTACGTGGTGCTGGAGGTGCAGGAGGGGTGCATAGTGGTTGAGCCCGAGGAGCTCATCTCGGAGCGCAGGGAGTTCGTTATAAGGAGCGGGGGCATGGGCATGGACGAGCTCGGGCGCAGGATAATTGCCGCCTACTTAGCGGGTTACAGCGTTATCAGGATAGAGTTTGACAGGGGGAGCATAAGGCTCAAGGAGGGTGCCAAGGAGCTCCTCAACTTCCTGATAGCCGTGGAGGTGACCAAGGACCTGGGGTACGAGGTGACGGCTCAGGTGCTTCTGGACCATGCCAAGCTGCCCGTGCTCAAGGTGGTTGAGAGGCTCTGCGGGGTTGTGGAGGGGATGCTCTCAGACCTGCGCAGGGGGATTGCCACCGGGGATTCTGAGCTGCTGGTGCACGTGGCTGAGCGGGAGCGGGAGGCTGACAGGCTGTACTTCCTGGCGGTGCGTCAGCTGAAGAGTGCGGCGATGAGCCAGGTTGCAGCCAGGCAGGTGGGGATAGAGCACCGCAGGGACGTGCTGGGAATCAGGCTGATAGTTAAGAGCCTTGAGCGCATCGCCGACCACGTTGAGTCAATCTCCAGGAAGCTGCTCTCCTTAGATACCTCCCACACCGGGGTGCTGCTTGATATGTGCGACCCTGTGATTGAGATGTACCTCAAAGCCAAGGATGCCACCCTGAGGTTCAACGCTGAGCTTGCGGAGGAGGTTTTCAGGGCGCTGCCCGAGGTTGAGGAGAGTCTCAGGAGGGCTGAGAGGAGGGTGCTAACCTCGGGCGTGGAGATGGAGGAGGCGGTTAACCTCCGCCTCTGCTTGGAGAGCTGCTACAGGATTGCACGCTACTGCTGCGACATGGGTGAGATAGTTATAAACATGCACGCCGAGGTGCCGGAGCGCAGCCCCTCAGGGGCGCCCCGCTAAAACCCGCTCCACCCAGCGCACCGCCTCCTCGGGGGTGGTGCACACCTCGGGGTACTCAAGCCTGGGGCGCTCCACCACCACCGCCCTGATGCCGAGCTCCCTGCACACCTCCAGCTTCTGCTCGGTGCCCCCTTCGGCGCCGCTGTCCTTCATCACCATAACCTCAGCACCGTACCTTCGGAGGAGCGCCCTCTCAAGCTCCGGGGTGAAGGGGGGGTATATGCCCACCACCAGCCTCTCCTCCACCCCCATATCCAGCACCTCCTGCACCGAGGAGGGGAGCACCCTTACCACAACCTCAGCCTTGCAGTGCCGCAGGAACTCCCCCAGGTGCCTGACCCCTGCGGTGTACATCACCCTTCTCCCGAGGGTGCTCGCGATTGCCGCAGCCTCTCGGAAGCTTCCGGCGAGCACGGCTCCACGGAGGTTTGCGGGGGGACGCTCGTACCTGAGGTAGGGCACGCCCTCGGCTCTGCAGGCTGCCATGGCGTTCCTGCTCGCCTCCGTGGCGAAGGGGTGGGTGCAGTCTATCACCCCCCTCACCCCACGCTCCCTCAGGAGCTGCCTCATCTCCGCCTCCCCCAGGGCTCCCGAGCGCACCTCCAGGGCGCCCGCTGCCCTTGCGAGAGCCGCACCGGCGCCGGTGGTGCAGCTCGCCATGACCCTGTACCCCCTTGAGGTCAGCAGGGGTATCAGCCTCCTCGCCTCCGTGGTGCCCGCCAGCACCCATATCATCCCGTATCCCTCAGGGAGTACTTGCTGGTGTATCCCCTGGGGGTTATCATCCACCCCCTGTAGGTGTAGCTCCTTGAGTTGCCAACTATGACGGTGGTGAGCATGTCCACCCTCTCCGGAAGCTTCCCCAGGGTGGTGAGCTCGGAGCTCTCCCCGTCCCGTGAGGCGTTCCTCACCACTCCAGCTGGGGTTTCGGGGCTCCTGTGCTTCAGGAGCACCTCCTTGGCTCTGCGCATCTGCCAGCTCCTCCGCCTGCTGCCCGGGTTGTAGAGCGCCACCACGAAGTCCGCGGCTGCGGCGTGCTCCAGCCTGCGCTCTATCTCCTCCCAGGGCACTAAGAGGTCGCTCAGGCTCACCACTGCGAAGTCGTTGCCCAGGGGGGAGCCCAGGAGGGCTGCACAGGCGAGGGCAGAGGTTACCCCCGGCACCACCTCAACCTCAACCTCAAGCTCCCTGCCCGCGATGTACTCAAGCACGGCGCTCGCCATTCCGTAAACCCCGGCGTCACCGCTGCTCACCACCGCCACCTTCCTGCCCTCAAGGGCGAGGCTCACCGCCTCTGCGGCGCGCCTGAGCTCCTCGCCCATGCCCCCCGAGACCACCTCCTTCCCCTCTATCAGCTCCTCAACCTGCTTCAGGTACAGGGGGTAGCCAACCACCACCTCGCTTTCTGCGAGCGCCTCCTCGGCTCTGCGCGTGATGTGCTCCCTGCTTCCCGGACCGAGTCCTACTATGAAAACCCTGCCGCGCATTTGTGTGATATACGCATGGCAGGGGTAATTAAGCTTGGGGTGCGGGGGCGTTTATTTTAAATACCTGTGCGCACCACTGAGCTCTGATGCGGGGTGCTTGCTTGGTAGCTCACGGGGCAGGCGCTGCGGGTGCTCTGGCTCTGATGGTGCTTGGCTACTGGGTGGTGCACCGTCTTACTCCCGAGGCGCTCAACACCCTGCTTCTGGGAACGGTGTTTTTCCTCTTGGTGGCTCTGAGGGCGCTGATGGCACCGCGGTGGAGTTTGAGGCTAACTGGCTGTGGGGCGCTCTTGCTCTGGCTTCCGGGTACCTGCTTCTTGTAATCTCGGCAGTTTTCCTGCTGTTTGAGGTGCGATACCCGGAGCACGGGTTCATGGCAGCTTTTACGGCTTCTGTGAGCCTCCTTTACTTCGCCATCTCCTGGAGGTTCAGGGAGGGGGCGGCGCTGAGGGCATCGCGGGTGGTGAGGCGGGTTGTAACCCTGGGAATCGCGGGTGCTGCCCTGGTTTACCTCTACCTGTCGCCTTCTAACGGGTATTCGCCGCCAGTGTACTCCGCAGCCTACGGTGCGGTGTTTTTAGCGTGGGCGGTGCTCGTGCTCCGGCATGCCAGGAGGCAGGGCGGAGGGTGAGGGTGTGACGCCGCTTTAGAAAGTTTTTTAACCAACCCAGGCTACTTCAGCACATGGAGCTCAGGGAGTTTCACGACGTGGTGAGCATATCTGAGGCGAAGCGCAGGCTTGAGGGGGCGGTGAAGCTTGAGAGGAGGACTGAGGAGGTTGGGCTTGGGGAGTGCTTGGGGAGAGTGCTCGCCACCGATGTAGTCGCCGGCGTGGATGTTCCACCCTTTGACAGGGCGAGCATGGACGGGTATGCGGTGCTCGCCAGCGATACCTTCTACGCCGACGAGGAGTCCCCGGTTGAGCTTGAGGTTCTCGGGTATGTGAAGGCTGGCGACTCCTCCCGGCATGAGATATCCCCCGGGAGGTGCATGGGCATAGCCACCGGCGCCCCCATGCCCGTGGGAGCCAACGCCGTGGTCATGGTTGAGTACACCGAGCAGGAGGGGGATAAAGTGAGGATATACAAGCCCGTGGCTCCCGGGGAGAACGTCATGCCGGCTGGCAGCGACATAATGCGCGGGGAGCTGGTGCTCAGAGCCGGCACCAGGCTCAGCCCCAGGGAGGTGGGCGTGCTCGCGGCACTCGGCATGGCGAGGGTATTGGTGTACGCGCGCCCAAAGGTGGGCATAATCTCAACGGGGGACGAGGTGTCAGAACCCGGGAAGCCCCTGAGCTTCGGCAGGATATACGATGCCAACGCCTACGCCATAGCCCAGGCGGTGCGGGAGTGCGGGGGTGCACCTGAGGTGCTGGGCATAGCCAGAGACTCCGAGGAGGAGCTCAGGGGGTACCTGGAAAGGGCGCTCGCCACCTGCGACGTGGTTATAACCACCGGGGGCACAAGCGCCGGCGTTGGCGACCTGTGCTACAGGGTAATTGACACCCTGGGCTCCCCCGGGGTTATAGTTCACGGGGTGGCGATTAAGCCAGGCAAGCCCACGGTTATAGGGGTGGTTGATGGCAAGCCCGTCTTCGGGCTGCCGGGGTATCCAACCTCTGCCATGGTCACCTTCCAGGTCTTCGTGGCACCCCTCCTGCGCAGGCTCTCCGGGCTTCAGGAGCCCGAGAGGCGCAGGGTTAGGGCGAGAACGGCAATGCGCTTCTACTCCGCCGGAGGGAGGTACGAGTACAGGCTTGTGAACCTGGTCAGAGGGGCGGATGGCGGGTACACCGCATACCCCATGCTCACGGGCTCGGGGGCGATAACCACCTTCGCCGAGGCTGACGGGTACATAGAGATTCCCGAGCACGTGGAGATGCTGGGCGAGGGTGAGGAGCACGAGGTGGTTCTCCTCGGGGAAACCCTGCAGCTCGCCGACCTCACCATAATCGGCAGCCACTGCATAGGAGTTGACCTGCTGCTGAGCATGCTCAGGGAGCGCATAAAGCCGAAGGTTATAAACGTGGGCTCCTCCGGTGGCCTTGCGGCGGTGCGCAGGGGTGAGAGCGACATCTCGGGCATGCACCTTGTGGACGAGGCTACGGGTGAGTACAACCTGCCCTTCATCCGCAGGCTGGGGCTGGAGGACAGGGTTTACTTGGTGCGGGGGTACTTCAGGGAGCAGGGGATAGTGGTTCAGAAGGGTAACCCGAGGGGCATCTCGGGGGTGGAGGACCTGCTTGAGGGCGTCAGGTTCATCAACCGCAACCCGGGCTCTGGGACCAGGGTGCTCCTTGACCTGGAGCTGGGGAAGCTGGCAGAGGAGCGCGGGGTTGAGCTGAGGGAGCTGACCGCCAGGATAACCGGGTACGAGATAGAGGCGAAGTCCCACAGCGCCGTTGCTGCGGCGGTTGCTCACGGCAGGGCAGATGCGGGCATAGCCATACGCACCGTTGCCGAGCAGTACGGGCTTGACTTCATCCCCCTGAGGGAGGAGGAGTACGACTTCGCCATACCCAGGGAGAAGATTGAGAAGCGGGAGGTTCAGGATTTCCTGAGCGCCCTGCGCTCCTCAGAGTTCAGGCAGATGCTGGAGCGCACACCCGGGCTAAAGCCAGCACCGAACACCGGGGAGGTGCTCCACGCTCCCGGGTGAGGCACCTCACTGCCCCAAGTCCCTGATGATTCCCACGCTTATCAGGGCACGCACTGGTTTGCCCCTGACGCTGCTCAGCCCCTTCTTGTCCACCATCACCACAGCTCCCAGGGGCTCGGCACCCTTCTGGGTGAGCAGCGCAACCGCATCCTCCAGGGTGGTGCCGGTGGTCGCTATGTCGTCAACCACCACCACCCGCTTGCCCCGCACCTCTGCAAAGTTTGAGAGCACGAACCCCTGCTTCGCCTCCTTCTGCGGCTCCCACATGTGCTTCTTGGGCCTTATTATGCACAGCTCGGCACCAAGCTCCTCGGCTATGCAGGTGGCTATGGGTATTCCGCTAACCGCTATACCCGCCACCACCTCCGGCTCCTCAAGCCCGCTCTCCCTGAGCATGCCCAGCAGGAGCTCGGTCATGGCGGAGGAGATGTGCCTGAGTATCAGGGGGTTTGAGCCGATGTTGCGCCAGTCCACGTATATGTCCCTGGGAGCGGTGCGCCTCTCCTCCTCGGTGTGGGTAACCAGCCACAGCGCCGTCTCCCTGCTCACGTTGAGCTCGTCCGCAATCTCGCCCGTGGTGAGCCCCCTCTCCTTGAGCTCCCTGGCACGCTTCATCAGCTCCGAGATGTTGCGCATACCTCTAACTTGCCTTCTGCTTTTATATACTTACCCGTTCAGCGGGAGTAGTGCTCAACCTGCACCTCCATGGTAACCACCAGCCCCTCATCCAGCATCGCCCTTATCTCGGGCAGCACCCGCTCAATGGCGCTGCTCTCTGCTATGGTGTCAATCACCACCGGCAGGTCCATGCTGAACCTGAGGATGTCCACGGTGTGCTCCCCGCTTCTGGGACCGTAGCTCTCTATCCCCCTCAGCACCGTTGCGCCCGGAATACCGCGACGCTTCAGAAGCTCAAGAATCGCCTTGTAGGCGGGCTTGCTCCCGTACCTGTAGGACTCCCCCACGTATATCCTAAGCCACTTTGCCTTCATACCATCCCTCCTGAAATCTTCAAGCCGAGGATGAACCCGAGGGCACCCGAGCCCAGGTTGAGAGCGAGGTTGAGCAGGAAGCTCCCGTAGCTGCGGCGCTCCAGCAGCCTGAAGCTCTCGTACCCGAAGGTTGAGAAGGTGGTCAGCGAGCCCGTGAAGCCAGCCGCGAGCAGCAGGCTGGGCGTGAAGAAGGGCAGCAGGAAGCACCCGAGGGCGTTGACGCACAGGGTGCCTGCCGGAATCTCACCCACCGCCGGCACCCTGTACATCAGGTACCGCAGGGCGGCGCCTGCGAAGCCTCCGGACGCCACCAGCACCAGCTCCTTCATCCCCATCCCCTCCCTGCAAGGTACAGCGCCGCTCCCCTGCCGGCGTAGATGCCGAGCATGCCCAGCACCAAGGTTGAGAGCACGTACGCGGCGCCGCTCAACGGGGCTAAGGTGAGGGCGTCGTAGATGAAGGTTGAGAAGGTGCTCATGCCTCCCAGCACCCCCGCGGTGAGCAGCACCCTGCTCTGCGCCGAGAGGGCGCCCATGTAGATCTCTTCATACATCACGAACCCCAGGAGGAAGCAGGCGAGGGTGTTCACGCTCAGGGTGGAGTAGGGGGCGGGAAGGCTCAGGCTCACGGCGTACCGCACAAGGGCGCCGAGGGCACCTCCAAAGCCTGCGAGCAGGTAGGGCTCAAGCACCCTCCTGCTTCTATCACCCACTCTGCCGCCAGGTGCGAGCATTCACCGCCTCCTTGCCCTGCCCTTCTTCCTCCTGAGCCTGACCTCAGAGCCGCAGAAGGTGCACTCCCCCCTGTGCTCTGGCGGGTAAACCCTGCCGCACCCCGTGCACACCTTTCGCCACCCGAACCTGCGCTTAATCCCAGCCTCCGCAACGGGCATGAAGCGGAGCCCCAGCAGGCTCGCCAGGTTCTGCACCGAGTAGTCGTCGCTCATCACCACCACCTCCTCCCTCTCAGCCAGCTCCAGAGCGAGGGCAAGCAGCTTAATATCCGTCTCCGAGAGGCGTGCCGCATCCCCGCTCTCAGCGGCGGCTCCCCTCACCCTGCTCACCCAGGGCTCAGAAGCCTCAAGCACCCTGAGCTTCCCGGAGCTCAGAGCCACCTCAGCCCGCAGCCTGGCATCGGTGCTGCGCAGCTCCTCAATCACCTCCCTGACGGTTACAAACTCCGCCCCCTCAACCCCGGCTATGAAAACCGCAGCGTCAGCCACCACCATCACAGAAACTCCCTCACCCTGCGGTAGAAGTCGCGCCTGAGCCTGAGCAGCTTCAGCGTGCGCTCCGCCAGAGTTATGCGCACCGTCTCTCCAAACTCCAGCTCGCGTGCGCTCTGCCCGTCCAGCACCAGAGCTCCCCTCTCCTTCCCGTCCTCCAAGCGCACCTCAACCCTCGCCGTGTCCGGCACCACTATGCTCCTGTACCCAGAGCCGAAGGGGCACAGGGGGGTGAGCACCATAGCCCTTGTGGCAGGGTCAAGCACGGGTCCGCCCGCTGACATGGAGTAGGCGGTTGAGCCCGTGGGGGTGGCGACTATCAGCCCGTCCGCTCTCAGCCTGTAAACAAGCTCAGAGTTCACCCGGAGGCTCATCTCCAGCATCCTCACGGGCGCCCTGGCGGACACCACCACCTCGTTCACCACCTCCCCAACCGCCTCCCCTGCCACCTCAACCCTCAGCTTGCTCCTCTCCTCCACGTAGCCCTCGCCCCTCAGCACCCGCTCAAGCACCTCCCTCCACTCCCCAGGCATAGCCTCCGTAAGGAAGCCGGTGGTGCCGAAGTTGAAGCCCAGGATGGGAGCATCATGCCCCGCCCCCTGGGAGCACGCCCAGAGTATCATCCCGTCCCCCCCGAGCACTATGTAGAGCTCAGCCCTCATCCTGCTTACCGGCACGCCCTCGGTGCCCACGCCCGAGGCGCTCTGGGTCTCCCACACCACCTCCACCCCCCTCTCCTCCAAGAAGCGCCCCATCTCCCTCGCGGTGCTTAGCGCCTCCCTCACGGGCTTGGCTATTATCCCTGCCCTTCCAAGCATGAGCAACATTCTGCACGGCGCAATATAATCCTACCGCATCCCCGGCACAAACTATTTAATCACCGCAGCCAAATAAGCCTAACAGCGGGGTGCTGGCATGATTCCCAAGATGAATCCCAGGCAGATGAAGAAGATGATGAAGCAGCTCGGCATGGAGATGGAGGAGCTTGAGGCTGAGAGGGTAATAATCGTGCTCAGAGATAGAAAGATAATCATAGACAGCCCCGAAGTGAGCGTCATCAAGGTTAAGGGTCAGAAAACCTACCAGATAGCAGGAGTGGAGCGTGAGGAGCTCCTTATACCCGAGGAGGACGTCAGACTGGTGGCGGAGCAGGCGGGGGTGTCCGAGGAGGAGGCCAGGAGGGCGCTGGCAGAGGCTGGAGGCGACCTGGCGAACGCCATCCTCAGGCTGACGGAGGGGAAGGATGGATAGCATAGGGGACAGGTACCACGAGTACACCAAGATAAGGCGTGGAAGGGTTCCGGAGGTCAAAGCCAGGAGGGCTGCGGGAGTATTCAGGCTCCCTGAGCCCCTGCCAGAGGAGGGCATGGGAATCTGGGAGTGCATAGCCAAGCGGAGGTCGGTGAGGGAGTACTCCCCGCTCCCCCTGAGCTTAGAGGAGCTCTCCCAGCTTCTGTGGGCGTGCCAGGGCATAACCGAGCCCTACTTCAGGCTGAGAGCTGCACCGAGCGCGGGTGCCCTCTACCCCCTTGAGACCTACGTGGTGGTTAACAACGTTGAAAAGCTTGAGCGCGGGGTTTACAGGTACCTGGTGGAGGAGCACGCCTTGGAGATGAGGCTGCGGGGCGACCTCAGGCGGAGCATAGCCAGCGCGGCGCTTGAGCAGGAGTTTATCGCAGACGCGGGAGCCGTGTTCGTGTGGACGGCGGTGCCCGAGCGGACCAAGAGCCGGTACGGAGAGCGGGGCTGGAGGTACATCTACAAGGACGCCGCCCACGCCTGCGCCAACCTGTACCTCGCTGCGGTTGCCCTTGAGCTGGGGTGCTGCGCCATAGGCGCCTGCTTTGACGACGAGGTAAACCAGCTTCTGGGCATAGACGGGGTAACCGAGACCGTGGTTTACCTGGCTAGCGTTGGCAGGAGGCTTCCCTGAGCTTAACCTCCCCGCCCGGTGAGACCTCGGCGAAAACCGTGGCGGTGAAGGTGTACACCCTGGTGCTCTCCTCAAACCAGCAGTCGGGCAGGAGCCCGGCTTTTATGCACCCGTGGCTCAGGAACTCCTCGGAGCTCCACCCCTCCTCCACAGCCACCTGGGGCAGCAGCAGCCCTCTTCTCAGCCCCTTCTCAACTATTATGCCGTGCTCTCCCACCCTGACAGCCTCTGGCAGCTTTGAAGGCGGAGCGTTTAGGGGCTCTGGGGGTGTGAGCACGCTGAGCTCAAGGGTGCACCTCTCCAGCTCTTCCAGGCTGACAGGCGGAAATCTCGGGTCCTGGGTTGCCGCTGCTATCGCCGACTTTATCACCGCCTCCACCAGAGGGTAGTGGGGCTCGGGGTAGCCTATGCACCCCCTCAGCCTGTGCTCGGGGTATGTGTGGATGGTGACGAAGGCGCCCGCCTTCTCCCTCAGCCTCTCGGGCGCATCCTCTGGCGGCTCCAGCTCCACGCCTCTCCTCAGGTACTCCACGGCGGCGCGCCTTGCAAGCCTCAGGAGGTACGTGCCATCATCAAGAGAGTACATGGGTTATTACATGTTCTTAACCCTTTATCACCTTTGCGCGGGGTTACACGGGGTGCTACAGGGTAACTTACGGTGTAAGTTTCTATCTCCGAAACATTTAAATAGGGTTGTCGGAGAAGATGGTATCTGTGAGGTGCTTAATATGAACAGGCAGATTGTGACTGTCCTGCTGGTTCTCGCAATGGTTCTGGGAGCCATAAGCACGGTTAGTGCTATGCGTGGCGGTGGTACAACTGACAACAACACTGCAAACAACAACGTCGCTAATAACAATGTGGCTAACAACAACGTGGCAAACAACAATGCAGCGAACAACAACGTAGCCAACAACAACGCCGCTAATAATAATGTAGCCAACAACAACGCAGCGAACAACAACGTGGCGAATAATAATGCCGCTAATAACAACACCGCGAACAACAACGTTGCCAACAACAACGTGGCAAACAACAACGCTGACAACAACACAACCACCGGCGGCGGCAGCAGCAACAGGCAGAGGGGCCGCAGATAGATTTTCCGGGATTCCTCCCGGATTTTTTATTTGATTTTTGCTGGAGGGGTTAGCTGCAGTTTTTCATAAATTTTCAGCTCTGAAGGGGCAACTTTGCTCAGGTAATTAGCGGCGGCTAATTTTCCTTCAAGCATGAGCGGCAGAGATTTTCACTTGAAGCAGGCTAACTTCTTCCCCTACACCATCATGCTGGGCTACAGCCACCTGAGGTGAGGCATTGCCTATGAGCAAGTAGGGATTCAGCACCACATAGGCGCCTTCTGCTTTTAAAGGACCTCGCTCATGGGTTGGAGACCCCACCCCACATCCCAGAGGGCGAAGAAAACCTCAGCCCTTCTTTATCTTTCTGCTGAGCTTCTCCACCACCTCCCTTATGCCCTCCCCCGTGTATATGTC
>WANG01000181.1 GCA_015521945.1 Candidatus Hydrothermarchaeota archaeon | reverse complement strand
CTCAATTCGCTCTCCTCCGAGGCAGAATAAAAATTTACTTTAACAACCTCTCAGGATTAACGTTCGCAACGATTTCAGACTGGCTTCTCGTGAGCCCTGCCCCCATGGCGGCTTCAAGCATGAGGCGCGCATCTGGAATGTCCTCGGGAGCGTGGGCGTCGCTGCCCAGGATGAGCTCCGCACCCGCCTCTGCTGCCACCCTTGCAACGTGCCCGTTGCTCAGGCAGTGCCCCCTCCTGAGGCTCAGCTCAAGGAGCACCCCGTTGGCGGCTGCGAGCTCGGCATCCTCGGGGGTTATGAGCCCCGGATGGGCGAGCACGTCCACGTGCCTGCAGCTCACCGCAGCGCGGTTTGTGCCCGCCGCCACGGGCTCCACGAGGCTTTCTCCATGAACAAGCACCAGCTCCGCTCCCAAGCTCCTTGCCCTCTCCGCAAGCTTCGGGATGTCCTCAGGGGGCACGTGGGTCAGCTCAACCCCCGCCACCACCCTTATGCCGTGCCCCTCAAGCTCCTCCCTCACCCCCTGCAGGGAGCGCACCAAGAACTCAAGGTTGGTGGAGTCCGCGTGGTCGGTTATGGCAACCGCCCTGTACCCCTTAACCGCGTACCTTCTGGCGATCTCAGCCGGTATGAGCTCCCCGTCGCTCAGCACCGAGTGCACGTGCAGGTCGTACATGCCCACAAGCTGGTTGCAGCACATTAATTAATGTTGCTGAGAGCGCTCCCTCCTCGCCTGCTCAATCGCCCGCCTCACCAGCTCGGCTGCCATGCCGGTGTAGTTCTCGGGCTTCAGCGCCTCCCGGATCTCCTCCGGGGTGAGGTACCTCCTGACCTCCTCGCTCTCCGAGAGAACCTCCTCAAAGCTCCTCTCCTCCTCCCAGGCTTTAATCGCCAGCCTCCTGAGAAGCTCGTGGGCATCCTGGCGGCTCATCCCCCTCTCGGTGAGCCTGAGCATGACTGCCTCAGCCAAGTTCAGCCCCCTGGTGAGGTGCAGGTTTCTACGCACGTTCTTCATGTCTATCTCAATGTTTGAGAGTATTTTCTTTGCTCTTTTCAGCATTTCGTCAACAAGCATGAAGCTCTCAGGGATTACAACCCTCTCAGCGCTGGAGTTTGTCAGGTCACGCTCGTGCTCCAGGGATACGTTCTCAAGCGCAACGAAGACGTTGCTCTTGACCACCCTGGCGAGCCCGCAGATGTTCTCGGCGTTCACGGGGTTGCGCTTGTGGGGCATGGTGCTGGAGCCAACCTGCTTGGAGGTGAAGGGCTCCCTGAGCTCTGCTATCTCGGTGCGCATGAGGTTCCTGATTTCCCTGCCTATCTTGTCCAAGGTGGCGGCTATCAGGGCGAGCAGGGTCAGTAGCTCCGCGTACCTGTCCCGCTGCACCACCTGGGAGCTAACCAGGGGTGCCCTCAGCCCGAGCATGCGCATTACCAGCTCCTGGAGCTGGATGCCAGCGCTGCCGAAGCCCGCCATCGTGCCCACGGCGCCGCTCATCTTTCCCACCAGCACCCGCTTCTTCGCCTCCTCCAGCCTCTGCAGGTGCCTTCTCACCTCCCTCGCCCAGATGGCGAACTTCAGCCCGTAGGTGATGGGGAGGGCGTGCTGCCCGTGGGTTCTGCCTATCGCCACGGTTTCGGCATGCCTCTCGGCGAGCTCAAGCAGTATCCCCTCAAGCTCGTACAGGTCAGCCTCAACGATTTTAAGGGCATCACGGAACTGGAGGGCGTTTGCGGTGTCAACTATGTCGTAGGAGGTTGCACCAAGGTGAACGTACCTCCCAGCCTCCCCGCACTGCTCGGCGAGGGCTTTCACCACCGCCATGAGGTCGTGGTGTATCTCAGCCTCAATCTGCTTCACCCGCTCAAGCTTGACGTACTCGGTGCTCGCCTTCCTAGCTATCTCCTCGGCGGCTTCGTGGGGGATGTTTCCAAGCTCGGCGTGCGCCTTCGCAAGCGCTGCCTCCACATCCAGCAGCCTCTGCAGGCGTGCCTCCTCCTCAAAGATGCGCCTCATCTCCTGGCTGCCGTACCTGTAGTCTATGGGGTGGACTGCCATGCTTAGTTGAAGGAATCGCGGGGGGTATAAAGCTTCCGCGTGGGGCGGCGGTGCTCCATCTACCAAACAGATGCCCGCTGAGGGGTTTTACTCCCAACGAAGCCACCCGACCCGGAAATCCCGTACCGTGGGCTGAGGAGGAGGTACCAACATGAGGCGGAATAGTTGCAAGATAACACACCTGTGGTGGCACACAGCAAACATTTTAAATGTGGTGTGTCATTTATAACTCCACGGAGATGGCGGCATGAAGGTGCTCGTATCTGACAGCATACACGAGGCGGGTATTGAGCTGCTCAGGAAGCACGCCGAGGTTGAGGTGGCAACCTCCCTGAGCGAGGATGAGCTGGTTGAGAGGGTGGCGGATGCTGATGCGCTGATTGTGCGGAGCGCCACCAAGGTTACCAGGAGGGTTATAGAGGCCGGAAAGAGGCTGGTGGTGATTGGCAGAGCTGGAGTCGGAGTGGACAACATAGACCTGAAGGCAGCTACCGAGCGGGGGATAGTGGTTGTAAACGCTCCCGACGCTTCCTCAATCACGGTGGCGGAGCACACCTTCGGGCTCATGCTTGCGCTGGCGAGGCGCATCCCCCAGGCGAACGCCAGCCTTAAGGCTAAGAAGTGGGAGAAGAAGAGGTTCCTGGGGGTGGAGCTGAGGGGCAAGACCCTGGGCATCCTGGGGCTCGGGAGAATAGGCTCGGAGGTGGTCAGGAAGGCTAAGGCTTTCGGGATGAGGTGCATCGCCTACGACCCGTACATCTCCGAGAAGCTCGCGAGGGAGCTGGGAGTTGAGGTGGTGGAGCTGGGGGAGCTGCTGGAGAGGAGCGACTTCATAACCATCCACGCCCCCCTGACGGAGAGCACCAGGAGGATGATTGATGACAGCGCCTTTGCCAGGATGAAGAAGGGTGCATACATAATTAACTGCGCCAGAGGGGGGATAATAGATGAGGACGCCCTGTACAGGGCGCTTACCTCCGGCAAAATCGCAGGCGCAGCTCTTGACGTTTTTGAGAAGGAGCCCCCCTTTGACAGCCCCCTGCTGGAGCTTGAGAACTGCATAGTCACCCCGCACCTGGGTGCATCCACGGAGGAGGCGCAGAGGTATGCATCCCTCATAACCTGCGAGGAGGTGCTTAAGGTTCTCAGAGGGGAGCCCCCGAAGAACGCCGTGAACATGCCGGCGCTCCCCGCGGAGGTGGTGGAGAGGCTTAGACCCCACCTCAGGCTCGCGGAGACCCTGGGAAGGATGGGCATCCAGATGCTTGAGGGCAGGCTTACGGAGGTGAGGGTAACCGCCTGCGGGAGCTTTGCGGAGAGGGAGTACCAGGAGGCGCTCACGGGTGCCGCGCTGAAGGGCGTGCTCTCCCCCATACTAACGGGCGGGGTCAACCTGCTGAACTCAAAGGTGCTCGCAAAGAACAGGGGGATAAGGGTTACGGAGGCGAGCAGGGAGGATGCCGGGAGCTACCAGGGGCTGCTGGAGGTGGTGCTCACCAGCGACTCGGGTGAGGTGAGCGTTGCCGGAACCCTGATAGGTGAGGAGGTGAGGGTGGTGAGCATAGGCAGGTACGCGGTGGAGCTTGCACCGCACGACACCATGCTGCTGGTGGAGCACGAGGATAAGCCGGGGATGATAGGCAGGGTTGCAACCCTGCTGGGGGAGCACGGGATTAACATAGGCGCCATGCAGGTGGGCAGGTACGAGAGGGGGGGCAAGCAGCTCATGGTGCTGAGCGTTGATGAGCCCGCACCCAGGCAGGTGCTGGAGAGGATTGAGGGTATTGATGGGGTGCACAGCGTCAAGGTGCTGGAGCTGTGAGCATGGCTAAGGTAAAGGAGTACATGACCAGGGGTGTTTATACCGTGGACAGGAGAGCCACCCTGAAGGAGGTGGCAAGGGCGATTGCGAAGTACAGGGTCTCAGGGCTTGCGGTGGTGGACGAGGAGGGTGAGATAGTCGGGGTGGTCTCTGATACGGACGTGCTCAGAGCGATTACCGAGGGCAAGGAGCCCGAGAGAACCAGGGTGGAGGAGGTGATGACGCCCTTCGCCCTGATAATTGAGGAGGAGGCTTCCATGGAGGAGGCGGCACGGATGATGGTGCACGAGAAGGTGCACAGGCTGTTCGTGGTCAGGGAGGAGAAGCCGGAGCATCCCAGCCTGTCCAAGCAGTACCTGCTGCGTCCGGCAGGGGTGCTGACCTCCTCGGACATAGTAGCATACATCGCGGAGTGATAGGATGCTGGAGATGAGAGTGGTTGAGTGCCTGAGGAGGAGCATAATAACGGTGGAGAAGGGGATGAGCATCAGGGACGCCGCCAGGGTGATGAAGAACTGCGGAATCTCAGGGGTGCTGGTGATGGAGGGCTCAAAGCCAGTGGGCGTGCTCTCTGACACCGACCTGGTGAAGGCGCTGTACAGGGGTCTGGGCAAGGATGCGAGGGTGGAGGAGGTGATGAGCAGGAAGTTCTTCTGCGTGGACCCGTCGGCGACCCTGATGGAGGCTGCCAGGATTATGACGGAGTGCGGGGTGAGCAGGCTGTTCGTGGTCAGGGGAGCCAGGGGGGAGACGGAGGTGAGGGAGATGCCGGAGGGGATTATAAGCGTCAGCGATATAATGGCCGCGGTGGCGGGCGACTCCTGTGAGGGATGCTGAGCTTGGCCAGATGGAGGTGTCCAGATAACATTGCCTCACCTCAGGTGGCTGTAGCAGAGCATGAAGGGGCAGGCGGAGAGGTTCGTCTGCTTCAGGGGTGAGTGGCAGACAGGATAACCTTCAGCCGCTTACGTGTAAGTGAAAATCAGCCGCCGCTCATATACAGGTTTTCCCTTATTTGGACAGGCTCTTAAAGCAAGTTTTTTGATGTCTCTATTGGCAACATGCGTGTAAATCTGAGTGGTTCTCAAACTCCTGTGCCCGAGCAGCTGCTGGATGTATCTTATATCTGCCCCGCCCTCTAATAGATGGGTGGCGAAGCTGCGCCTTAAAGTGTGAGGGCTCACCCTCTTGTCAACTCCTGCCTTTTTTTGAGGCTTTCTTAACTATTTCCTGAATGGTTTTTGGACCGTATTTTTTGCATATATCTGATTTAAGTATAAATCCATAATTTTTATCCAACCCTCAAGAGCTTCTTTAAGTTTTGGATGCAGAATATCCCACCATTTCAAGTTTATGAGCTCGCTGAGCCTCAAACCAGCGTAGTATAAGAACATTAAAACGAGCCTGTGTTTTATATTTTCTGTTACATCTATCATTATCTTTATCTCTTCTCTGCTCAGCACCAAAGGCAGTTTGTTTTCTTTCCTGGTAACAGGGAGCCTCTCTTCAAATTTTTCATTCAGTACATTCTCATAGAAGAACTTCAAAGCAAAGTAAACGCTGCGCATTGTTGACCTGCTTTTATCTGAGTAGGAGAGCAAGAATTCTCTCGAACTTTTGCCAGAGTTGAGGAATTTTTTACTATCTCTCCTCAAGAAGCCTGCCAATAAGCTCGTGTTTCTTAGCAGGCGAGAGGTTATTAAGTCTTTCCATGGGTGAGTATATCACAGCGAAAAGTTTAAGTATTTTGCATAGTTGAATTAGATGTGAGGCTTGAGATAATGTGGGGAATTGAGGTTAG
>WANG01000180.1 GCA_015521945.1 Candidatus Hydrothermarchaeota archaeon | reverse complement strand
TGACCCTGAGCTTCCCCTCCCTGCGCTCCACCACCCTCGCCCTTACTCCGCTCACCTCAACCTCGGCACCCTCCCTGAGCCTCCTGCCCAAGCACTCCGCCTCCCTCTCCCCGAGCTGCCTGAGCACCAGAAGCTCGGCTCTGCCTCCCGTGCTCTTCCTGCCCCTCAGCCTCGCAGGGATAACCCTTGAGTTGTTCAGCACCAGCACATCTCCGGGGCGGAGGTACTCCGGCAGGTCCCTGAAGAGCCTGTGCTCTATGCTTCTGCCCAGCACCAGCAGCCTTGAGTTTTCCCTGGGCTCCGCAGGCCTCTGGGCTATGAGCTCCTGCGGCAGGTGGTAGGTGAACTCGCTCACCCTCACCCCATGTACACCAGCCGCTCAAGCTCCTTGGTCTCGTAGCGCTTCAGGAACTGCTCGTACATCTTCTTCGTCTCCTCCGTGAGGCTGGGCTTGGCGTGCCTGAGCGCCTCCTCAAAGTGGCGCATCTCCACCTTCTTCTCATCAAAGCTCTCCCTGTTCATCACCGCCTCCCTGAAGGCGAGCATCGCCGCCTCCCTGCACAGCGCCTCAATGTCAGCACCCGAGAAGTTCTCGGTGCGCTTCACCAGCACATCAAAGTCCACATCCTCGGCAAGGGGCATGTTGCGGGTGTGCACCGCAAAGATCTCCTTCCTCGCCTCCGCATCCGGCGCCTGAACCAGGAGTATCTTGTCCAGCCTCCCCGGGCGCAGCAGAGCTGGGTCAAGCATGTCTGGACGGTTGGTGGCTGCTATTACAACAACGTTGTGCAGCTCCTCCAGCCCGTCCATCTCGGTGAGGAGCTGGTTGAGCACCCGCTCTCCCACCTTCGCCCCCATCTCCATTCCGCGCACCCCCGCGATGGCATCAATCTCATCAAAGAACACCACCGTGGGCGCCGCCTGCTTCGCCTTCCTGAATATCTCCCTCACCGCCTTCTCGCTCTCACCCACCCACTTGCTCAGTATCTCGGGACCCTTCACGCTTATGAAGTTCGCCTCGCTCTCGGTGGCAACCGCCTTGGCGAGCAGGGTCTTGCCTGTGCCTGGGGGACCGAAGAGGAGGACGCCCTTGGGCGGGCGTATGCCGAGCTTTGCAAAGCCCTCGGGGTGCTTTATGGGCCACTCCACCATCTCCTGCAGCGCCCGCTTGACCTCGTGCAGCCCCCCTATGTCGCTCCAGCGCACGTCGGGCACCTCAACGTAAACCTCGCGGAGGGCGCTGGGCTCCATGACCTTCCACGCCTCTAAGAAGTCCTCCCTTCTCACCTCAAGGCTCTCCAGAATCTCGGGAGGTATGGTCTCCTCCTCCAGGTCTATCTTGGGCAGTATCCTGCGCAGCGCATTCATCGCCGCCTCCTTGCAGAGAGCTTCTAAGTCAGCGCCAACGAAGCCGTGGGTTATGTCAGCAAGCTCATCCAGGTTCACATCCTTGCTCAGGGGCATGCCCCTGGTGTGAATCTGGAGTATCTCCTTCCTGCCCTTGCGGTCCGGCACCCCTATCACTATCTCCCTGTCAAACCGCCCGGGGCGGCGCAGCGCGGGGTCAAGGGCGTTGGGGCGATTCGTGGCGCCTATCACCACCACCCGACCCCTGCTCTTCAGCCCGTCCATCAGGGCGAGGAGCTGCGCAACAACGCGGCGCTCAACCTCACCGTGAACCTCCTCACGCTTGGGAGCTATGGCATCTATCTCGTCTATGAAGATTATGCTGGGGGCGTTCTCCTCAGCCTCCTTGAACACCTTGCGCAGGTTCTCCTCGCTCTCGCCGTAGAACTTGCTCATTATCTCCGGCCCGTTCAGGTGCACGAAGTAGGCGTTGGTCTCGTTCGCCACCGCCTTGGCTATGAGGGTCTTGCCCGTGCCTGGAGGCCCGTGGAGAAGCACGCCCTTGGGGGGCTCTATCCCCAGGCGCTCAAACAGCTCGGGGTGCTTCATGGGGAGCTCTATCATCTCCCTTATCTTCTGCACCTCATCCCTGAGCCCCCCTATGTCCTCGTACGCCACGCTGGGGATACCTATCCTGTCCTTCACGGGCTCCTCCCTCACCAGAACCTCGGTCCTCTCGCTTATCCTGACTATACCCCCGGGTATGGTCTGGGTAACGGTGAAGGGGAGCTGGGTGCCCAGCACGGGCACC
This sequence comes from Candidatus Hydrothermarchaeota archaeon, assembly GCA_015521945.1. Taxonomy (GTDB): domain Archaea; phylum Hydrothermarchaeota; class Hydrothermarchaeia; order Hydrothermarchaeales; family BMS3B; genus JAADFH01. Next base: position 2,983 of record WANG01000180.1, on the reverse strand, counting down.
ACTATCTTGTCCCCCATGGTGAAAACCCTCGCGAGCAGCCTGCGCTTCACAAACTCCCCGAAGCCCGCGGAGAAGCGTATGGGCTGGTTCGGGGAGAGCACCACCCTCCTGGCATCGCTCACCCTCGCCTTGGACACCTTCACCGTCTCCCCGAGGGAGACCTGGGCATTCTGGCGTATGAAGCCGTCCATGCGTATTATCGCAAGCCCCTCATCATCCTGCATGGCACGCCACACCGTGGCGCAGGTGCGCCTCTTGCCACGTATCTCCACGGTGTCCCCTGTGGAGATGCCCAGCAGGTTCCTGGTGCGGCTGTCCAGCCTGACTATGCCTCTCCCCACGTCGTGCGGCAGAGCCTCAGCCACCTTGAGCTCAACTTCCATTCGCATCACACCCTCACTCAAGCCTTACGGGGTACACAATTTTTAAAACTACTGGCGCCTGAATTTCTCGGCTGCCTTCACGTACATCTCCAGCTCCTCGGGGGATATGGGCTTAACCTTCTTCATCGCCTCCTCAAAGTGGCGCATCTCAATTTTGAGCTCCTTCTGGAGCTTCTCCTTCTCAAGGGGCTTGCCGGATGTAACGTACTCCCTTATCGCCAGCATTGCCGCCTCGTTGCAGACTGCAGAGATGTCCGCACCCGTGTAGTTCTCCGCAGCCTCCGCCAGCTTCCCGAAGTCCACGTCCTCAGCCAGGGGCTTGCCCTTGGTGTGAATCCTGAATATCTCCTCCCTCGCCTCCCTGTCGGGTGGCGGTATGTAGAGCAGCCTGTCCAGCCTCCCCGGGCGCAGCAGAGCTGGGTCAAGCATGTCGGGGCGGTTGGTGGCTGCTATTACAACAACCCCCCTGAGCTCCTCCAGCCCGTCCATCTCGGTGAGAAGCTGGCTCACCACCCTCTCTGTCACGTGGGAGTCAAACCCGGAGCCCCTCACGGGGGCTATGGCGTCTATCTCGTCCAGGAAGACTATGCAGGGCGCCGCCTGCTTCGCCTTCCTGAATATCTCCCTCACCGCCTTCTCGCTCTCACCCACCCACTTGCTCAGTATCTCGGGACCCTTCACGCTTATGAAGTTCGCCTCGCTCTCGTTCGCCACCGCCTTGGCGAGCAGGGTCTTGCCTGTGCCTGGAGGACCGAAGAGGAGGACGCCCTTGGGGGGCTGGGTCCTCATGTGCTCAAACACCTCGGGGTACTTCAGGGGCCACTCCACCATCTCCTGGAGCTCCTGCTTGGCCTCCTTCAGCCCGCCTATGTCGCTCCAGCGCACGTCTGGCACCTCAACAAGCACCTCACGCATGGCGCTGGGCTCTATGTCCATGAACGCCTCCTCAAAGTCCCTGTAGGTCACCTCTATCTTGTCCAGCACCTCCGCCGGGATGCTCTCCATCTCAAAGTCTATCTCCGGCAGGATTCTGCGCAGGGCACGCATCGCCGCCTCCTTGCAGAGAGCTTCTAAGTCTGCGCCAACGAAGCCGTGGGTTCTGTCGGCGAAGTCCTCTATTATGCGCCTGCGCTCCTCCTCGTCCTGGGGGAGGGGCATCCCCCTGGTGTGGATGAGCAGTATCTCCTTCCTCGCATTCCTGTCGGGCACGCCTATCTCAATCTCCCTGTCAAACCTCCCGGGGCGGCGCAGCGCGGGGTCAAGGGCGTTGGGGCGATTCGTGGCGCCTATCACCACCACCTGACCCCTGCTCTCCAGCCCGTCCATCAGGGCGAGGAGCTGCGCAACAACGCGGCGCTCAACCTCACCCGTGACCTCCTCGCGCTTGGGAGCTATGGCGTCTATCTCGTCTATGAAGATTATGCTGGGGGCGTTCTCCTCAGCCTCCCTGAATATCTCCCTGAGCCTCTCCTCGCTCTCGCCGTAGAACTTGCTCATTATCTCCGGACCCGAGATGCTGTAGAAGTTCGCCTCGGTCTCGTTCGCCACCGCCTTGGCGAGCAGGGTCTTGCCTGTGCCGGGAGGACCGTGGAGAAGCACGCCCTTGGGCGCCTCCACCCCGAGACGCTCAAATATCTCTGGATACTTCAGGGGGAGCTCTATCATCTCACGCACCTTGCGTATCTCCTCCCTCAAGCCCCCTATGTCCTCGTAGGTGACCCTGGGGATGCGCTCGGGAAGCTTTGCCGGCTTTTCGCTTATCTGAACCTGGGTGGCGTAGGTTACTATCACGGCATCCGCAGGCGGCTGGTGAGAGGTGACAACAAGACCTATCTTCCTGCCCATGATGTTTATCTCTATCACATCCCCCTTGGTCATCGCCATGTTCTCCAAGTACTGCCTGAGGTATGCCTCCCCTCCCACTATCCTGAGCTCTTCCGTGGGAGCGAGCTTTATGAGCTTAGCTGGCTGGGCGGTCACCTTCTTTACCTTCACCTTGTCGTCTATCCCAACGCCCGCGTTTCTGCGGATATACCCGTCTATCCTTATTATCCTCTGCCCTCTGTCCTCGGGATAACCCGGCCAGACCCTCGCCACCGTCCTCTTCTTCCCCCTTATCTCAACCACGTCGCCGGAGCTGAGGCCCAGCTCCTCAATAACAACGGGGTCTATCCTGGCTATCCCCCTTCCAACATCCCTCGCCATCGCCTCTACTACCTTGAGCTCAACCTCTTCCATTCGCATCACCTCGCTCTTGATATGTACTGGAGCAGGCGCTCCTCACTGGGCACGCCAGCGAGCACGTACCTGCGGTTTATAACCATGGTGGGCACGGCTGTTATCCCGTACTGGCGTGCGAGCTCGGCGTTCTCGGGCGCCGTTACCTCACGCTCTATTACCACCACTCCCGGAAGCTTCTCAACCACCCTCTCCACCACCTGCCTCGCACGGACGCAGTGGGGACAGGTGGGGGAGGTGAACAGCTCAATCAGCACCTCAACCATGGCACTCACCTTTTTCTAACCTGTGGTTACTAAATGTGTCCACCCTGCCCTCTTCAAAAAATATTGCTCGGTGCATGGATATAAAGCTACCGCAGG
>WANG01000179.1 GCA_015521945.1 Candidatus Hydrothermarchaeota archaeon | reverse complement strand
GCTGGCAACAGCGCAAGCGCAAGCGCGACCTTCACCTACCAGGCGCCCACACCTGCGGCTGAGTTCCCGGCTGGTGCTGCCATACCCGTGCTGGTGAGCGCGGGCGGCTACCTGCTTGCCAGGAGAAGGCTGAAGAAGTAGCCCTGCAGGGCTGACGCCATAGGGCGGGTTTCCCCCGCCTTTTAATTTTGTTTTTGCGCTGATTTTTCAGGGGTGAGATTTTTATACCGGTTCCACCCAATGTGTGGGCTGGTAGATGAGATGCGCACCAGATGGCGAGAGAGATTCAGCGAGTGGTATGCGGAGCACCTTGACAGGGCTGAGATACTTGATGTTAGGTACCCCGTCAAGGGCACCTACGTGTGGCGCCCCTACGGCTTTCGCATCAGGGCGAGGGTGCTCGGGGTTATAAGGAGGCTGCTTGACGAGACGGGGCATGAGGAGGCGCTTTTCCCCCTGCTCATACCCGAGCACGAGTTCGCCAAGGAGGCAAAGCACATAGCCGGCTTTGAGGATGAGGTTTACTGGGTGACCCACGGGGGCCTCACCGAGCTGAAGGTAAAGCTGGCTCTCCGCCCCACCAGCGAGACAGCCATGTACCCGATATTCGCCCTCTGGATAAGGAGCCACGCCGACCTTCCCCTGCGGGTGTACCAGGTGGTCAACACCTTCAGGTACGAGACCAAGCACACCAGACCCCTGATACGCATGCGTGAGATAACCACCTTCAAGGAGGCGCACACCGTCCACTCAACCAGCCAGGATGCGGAGAGGCAGGTTCAGGTGGCGATAGAGTGCTACCGCAGGTTCTTTGACACCCTGGGCGTGCCCTACATAATCTCCAAGAGACCCGAGTGGGACAAGTTTCCCGGTGCCGAGTACACTGTGGCTTTTGACACCATCTTCCCCGACGGCAGACTGCTGCAGATAGCCACGGTGCACAACCTGGGTCAGAACTTCTCCAGGACCTTTGAGATAACCTTTGAGAACCCGCAGGGTGAGCAGGAGTACGCCTACCAGACCTGCTACGGAATAAGCGACAGGGTTATAGCGGCGCTCTTAGCTCTGCACGGGGACGACGCAGGGTTATGCCTGATGCCCGAGGTTGCCCCCATTCAGGCAGTGATAGTGCCCATCTGGTTCAAGGAGCGCAAGGAGGAGGTGGACAGGGAGGCTGAAGCCATCGCCAAGGAGCTCTCGGGCGTGAGGGTGCACATAGACACCCGTGACCTCCGCCCGGGTGCCAAGTACTACGACTGGGAGCTCAGGGGTGTCCCCCTGCGCATTGAGATAGGTCCCAGGGATATTGAGCAGGGTAAGGTTACCCTGGTCAGGAGGGACACGGGGGAGCGCGTGAGCGTGCCCCGCAGCGCCCTGAGGCGGGAGGTTGAGAGGCTGCTCGGCGCCATAGGAGACGCCCTGAGGGAGCGTGCCTGGAAGGAGATGCGCGCCCGGCTAAGGAGAGCCACCTCGGCAGATGAGATAAAGGGCATACTGGAGGAGAGGTGCGTTGCCGAGGCGTTCTGGTGCGGCTCCAGGGAGTGCGATGATACGATAGAGGCGCAGGCGGGAGCTGGTTTTGCGGGCATGATTGAGGGCGGTGACGAGGGGCGGTGCGTGGTTTGCGGAAGGGGCACAACGAAGCTGGGGATTGTGGGAAGGAGCTACTGAGCCTAAAGGTTTATATCCGCACGGTGCGAAAATAAACTGGAGAGGAGGAGTGAGTATGCCCATGCACATGCATGTATCGTCTCACGAGCGTGCCTGGCTGCCAGCTCCCAACGGTCTCTTAGAGCCCCATCCCGTGTGCAGGACCTGCGGGGCTGTCAAGAACATCTCAAGCGACAGGGCGAAGGATGTGGGCTACTACGCCAACGTGCTCTCCGAAATCAGGAGGTACCTGGAGAGCAAGGGGGGAAAGCTGTCCCAGGCTCAGATAAGGCTGATAATGCGCGAGCTTGAGTCCAACGAGCACTTCACAGACACCTACACCATCCTGGGCTCCGTGCAGCGCAGCATGTTCGTGAGGGTGGTCCAGAGGTACACGGGGCTCTCAAGGAGCCTGATTGAGTCCTTCCTGTAAAAAAAAGTGGGGCTAAAGCCCCGCAGCCTCTTTTACAGCCTCAAACACCTCGGTATTGTCCATGGTCCCGCCGAAGTACCACGCACCTGCACCAGCTGCTTTCAGCACCACATCCTCACCGCTGTGGGTTTCGCTTCTCAGTGGGATGGCAGCCTCCTGGCGATAGTTCACGTCCAGCACCTCATCCTCGGTGAGGTTTGAGCGTTTTGCAGGCCTGTTGGGACCCGTCGTGAAGCTCAGCACCGTGTAGGTGTTGCCATCCCTGTCGGTCATCAACCTGCCGCTGCTGTCTTTCACGAGCCCCAGTATGCTGGTCCCCCTGGCAGGGTAGCCGTTTATCGTGAGGGTGTGTCCGTGGTCTGCGGTCACCACCACCAGGGTATCCCTGAGGCTCACCCTCTCAAGCACCTTTTCCACGGTCCTGTCAAACTCGGCTGCCTCCTCAAGAGCCCTAAGAGCGTTGCTGGCATGCAGTCCGTGGTCTATCCTGCCACCTTCCACAACCAGGAAGTACCCTCTGCTGCACTTCTCCCCGTTCTCCAGAACTTCAATCGCCTTCTCTGTCATCTCCTCCAGGGACGGCGCGCTTCCCCTTCCATCTACCACGTACGGCAGGTGGCTCATTGAAAACAGTCCCAGGAGCTTTGTGGTACCCTCGGGCACACTTTCCAGCTCATCAGCGGTTGTAATGTACGTGTAACCCGCTGCCTGCATCTCCTCCACGAGGTTTCTGCCATCGGTGCGCCTGCCTCCCAGGCTTACCGGAAGAAAGTGCCTCCTGCCACCGCCAAGGAGCACCTCAATACCATCACCCAGCGCCACGTTGTACCCGGGAGTACCCGGCACAAGCTGCTCAGCAATCTGGTTCTCCTTGTCCCTGTTGTCCGCGTGGGCATAGGCAGCCGCAGGAGTTGCATGCGTAATTCTGGTGGTGGTAACCACACCCGTGCACTTTCCCTGTGCCTCTGCGAGTTCCAGGAGGGTCGCAACCGGGGTGCCGGAGGTGTAGGCTGC
>WANG01000178.1 GCA_015521945.1 Candidatus Hydrothermarchaeota archaeon | reverse complement strand
AAGCTGCGGTGTAAACCCTCACCCCCAGCCTCTCCGCAGCCTCGCGTGCAGATTCCTCAACGAAGGGCGAGGAGATTACCACCTCATCCACCTTTTTGCCGGTGATCCTCTCGTAGAGCTCGGCTTTTCTCTTGAGCGCAGCGATATCGCTCGCCCTCGCATGGGATGTGACCTCAACCACAGTTACCCTGCCGTTTTTTACCACTATGTCTATGTCCACAACCGCAGGGTAGCCGAAGACGTAGCCCTCGTCATCGCGATACGTCCACTTCTCCACCTTCGCTTTGAGCTCTCTCGCAAGGAGCCCCCGCAGGGTCTCCCTGAAGGCGCTCTCGCTCATTATCCCCCACCTCGCACCTATGGCACCGAGCGTTGTCTTTATGCCCTTAACCTCCTCCCATAGCTTCTCCTGCCCTTTGCGCAGGCTGATGCTTTCCTCTCTGAGGCTCTTGACTTCCTCCCATAGCTTCTCCTGCCCCACTCTGAGGCTTTTGACCTCCTCCCAGAGCTTTCTTATCTCGTTCCTGATCTCCTTCTGGCCTTCAATCAGCTCCTCATAGCCTATAAGCCCTGCCACTGCGTGGCGAAACTCCTCGTCCTCCTTGAGAAGCTTCAGGAACTCCTTTTTAAGCATGACCACTCCAGCAAGAATAACATTTAAAGACTATCCGGTATAGCAAACTTTATGGATGGAGGCTTACACCGTGGGATACGCTGCCTCTTTTCCCCCGGTGGTAGCGGGGCTACTTCATCCTGCCGCTCAGGTAGTCGCTGTACCCCTTGAGGTCCAGAAGCCCGTGACCCGAGAAGTTCAGCACTATCACCTTCTCCTCGTCCTTCCGCTTGCACTCCAGGGCTATGTCTATGGCGGCGCGCACCGCGTGGCAGGTCTCCGGAGCGGGAATTATGCCTTCGGTTCTCGCAAATATCCTGCCCGCCTCAAAGGTGCTGCTCTGCTCGTACGCCACCGCATCTATGTACCCCTTATCGTACAGCAGGCACAGTGAGGGCGCATCGCCGTGGTAGCGCAGCCCTCCCGCGTGGATGGGCGACGGAACAAAATCATGCCCCAGGGTGTACATCTTCAGCAGGGGTGTCATTCCAGCAGAGTCCCCGTAGTCGTACCTGTACTCACCCTTGGTCAGGGTGGGACACGCCGCAGGCTCAACCGCCAGAAACCTCACCTCATCCAGCTCTCCACGCAGCTTCTGCCCCAGCATGGGGTACGCGAAGCCGGCGAAGTTGCTCCCCCCGCCCACGCACCCTATCATCACGTCCGGGGTTACGTCTATCTCCTCAAGCTGGAGCAGCAGCTCCTGGCCTATCACCGTCTGGTGAAGCAGCACGTGGTTGAGAACCGAACCTAAGGAGTACTTGGTTCCCTCGTCCTTCACCGCCATCTCAATAGCCTCACTTATGGCGATGCCCAGGCTTCCCGGATGCTCGGGGTTCTCAGCCCTCACCTTCCTGCCGTACTCGGTGAGCTCGCTGGGAGATGGCACCACCTCGGCTCCGTAGAGCTCCATCATTATCCTGCGGTAGGGCTTCTGGTGGTAGCTCACCGCCACCATGAAAACGGTCACATCTATGCCGAAGAGGGCACCGGCAAGGCTCAGGGCGGTGCCCCACTGCCCCGCTCCCGTCTCTGTGGCAAGCCTCTCCACGCCCTCACGCAGGTTGTAGTACGCCTGGGCAACGGCGGTGTTGGGCTTGTGGGAGCCCGCGGAGCTCACATCCTCACGCTTGTAGTATATCCTGGCGGGTGTGCCCAGGTAGCGCTCAAGCCTCCTCGCCCTGTGCAGGGGTGTGGGTCTGCCTATCTGGGCGTAGGCGTCCCTAACCTCCTCGGGTATGCGTACGTACCTCTCCTTCGCCATCTCCTGCCTTATCAGCTCCTTCGGAAATATAACCTCCAGCTTCTCCGGCTTTACGGGCTCGCCGGTCTCTGGGTCTATCGGCGGGGGCAGAGGCTCGGGAAGGTCTGCCAGAATGTTGTACCACTTCTTTGGAATCTCATCCGGGTCAAGGGTAACCTTCTGCTCAAGCATTCTGAAGCCTCCGGGAGATATGAGGGTGATAGGATGTTGATGGCTGGCTAATATAAACCTTCCGAATCAAATGATTTAAAGGAGGTGGGGTGATGGCACAGTATTGGTGGTGCTGGGAAGGGGCAGAAGGGGCTTCTTAGCCAGCCTCAGGTCCGACAGGGTGGCTGAGAAGGTGCTCGCCAGGGCAGAGG
>WANG01000177.1 GCA_015521945.1 Candidatus Hydrothermarchaeota archaeon | reverse complement strand
GATAATCCCCCTCTCAGCCTCCCTGCCCCCGATAACTCCCCTGAGGTAGGCTTCGGAGAGAGCCCACACGGCGGCGGAGGTCTCAAGGAGGGCGTAGCTTGACTCTGGCACCCCCTCCTCCTCGCCCCACCCGAGGTAACCTTCTGCCCCCAGCAGAGCCCTGGCGAGGGGCTGTGCCCTCCTCAGGTACCTCTCCTCCTCAGTTGCGGCGTACATGCTGGAGTAGTAGAGGAGGGCGTACGCCTTCCTTTTGGTCCCCCTGAGCTCCGCGGGGGGCTCAAGCACCTCCGCAGCCCTGCGCAGCTCTCCTTCGGAGCAGGAGTACCTCTCTGCCCTGAACCCGCCGAGCCTCATGAGGGCGCCGAGCCTTTCAATGGCTCTCCCGTCAAGGTAGGCAGGGTGGATGCTCACCCTGTAAACCTCGCTGCCGCTGAGCAGCAGGGAGAGCTCGCTCAGGCGGAAGAAGAGCCCCTGGAGGAGCGGAGTTGTGAAGTCGTGGCTCATGTAGGGCAGGCTCTCACCCCCGCGCACCACCCTCGTGAAAAGCGCAACCTCGCTGAACTCACGCCGCGCCACCTCAAGGCTCCAGGGGGTCATCAGGTAGCGGGGGGGATAGAACACCTCCGGCTTCACCCCGGCACGCTCCATCTCCCTCCTCCCCATCTCAATCAGGCGCTGCGCTCTCGCCCCGGAGGTGAAGAACTCAAGCCCCTCATGGGAGTACCCGTGCATTCCCACCACCGCACCCCTCTGCACCTCCCTCTCAAGGAAGCTCACAAAACCCGGCGCCCCGCTGATGTTCTCCACCCCGCCTCTTGCGGGTATCACCAGAAGCACCACCCTCTCTGCTCTCCCCTGCACAACATCCAGGGCGCTCTCAATGTTCTTTAGCCTGTACCCCGGCGAGAGGTCGTGCACCTCCACCCAGAGGGCAGGCGCGGGGCGCTGGTACTGCAAGGCGAGCAGCACCACCAAGAGCAGCAGGAGCACCTTCAGGCGCATGCAGGCTAAGAGTAAGCTAACCACAGGAAGAGCAGGTAGCCGCAGAGCAGCAGCGCACCCTCACCCCTCCCCAGGCGCCTCCTGAGCCCCATCGGCAAAAGCACAGCTGCGGTTGCGAGGATGGCGATGAGCATGCCCCTCATCCCAGCCTCATCCACGGGAAGGGCTCCCACCAGCGCCGCCGAGCCCAGCACGAGGGTCAGGTTGAAGATGTTGCTGCCAAGCACGTTGCCTATGAGCATTGAGGAGTACCCCTTCCTCGCAGCCACTAAGCTCACCGCAAGCTCGGGGAGGCTGGTGCCGAAGGCAACTAAGGTGAGGCCTATCACCGACTCGGGCACCCCGAAGGCTCGCGCCAGCTCAGCCGCCGAGTCCACGAGCAGCATGCTGCCCAGCAGCACACCCGCAAGCCCCGCCGTGGTGGGCAGGAGTATCCTCCCCCTCTCCTCCCGCCTCTCCACACCCTCGTGGTTCCTCACCGAGTACCACAGGTAGGCGAGGAACACCAGCACCAAGAGCACCCCCTCCCACCTGGCAACCTCACCCCCGCGCATGCTCCACCAGGCGAGCAGGGTTATGCCCAAGCACACACCTCCGTTCCTCAGCTCCACCCTGCCAATGCTGGCGGGGAAGAGCACCACCGCGGAGCCCAGGATGAGGGCGAGGTTGGTGACGTTTGAGCCCACGGCGTTGCCCACGGCTATCCCCCCTGAGCCCCTGAGGGAGGCGTAAACCGACGTGAAGAGCTCCGGGGATGAGGTGCCGAAGCCTATTACAAGCGCCCCCACCACGAACCTGGAGATTCCGAACCTCCTTGCGGCTCTCGCGCACCCCTCGGTGAGCCAGTCGCTGGCGTAGGCGAGCAGGAGTATGCCCAGCAGGAGCTGCACGGCAGGTGCAAGCATGCTCACGCCCGCCCGTGCTCCATGTACACCGGGAGGCGGAGCTGCTGGTAGTGAGCCACCTCAACGGGGTACCTGCCGGTGAGGCACCCCAGGCAGAGCTCGCTCTCTCTGAGCCCTATCGCCCTGACCAGCGCATCAAGGCTGGTGTACCTCAGGGTGTCCGCCCCAATAAGCCGGCGAATCTCCTCCACGCTCCTCTCCCCTGCGATGAGCTCCGAGCGGGTTGGCATGTCTATGCCGAGCATGCAGGGGGAGCGTATCGGAGGACACCCCACCCGCATGTGCACCTCCCTCGCTCCTGCCTCCCTTATCAGGGAGATTATGCGCTTTGAGGTGGTACCCCTGACTATGCTGTCGTCAAACAGCACCACCCTCTTCCCTCTGAGCTGCCTCACTAAGGGGTTGAGCTTGAGCTTCACCGCCAGCTCCCTCGCCTGCTGGCTGGGCAGGATGAAGGTCCTGCCAACGTAGCGGTTCCTTATCATCCCCTCCCTGTAGGGCACCCCCTTGGCTCTGGAGTAGCCCAGGGCGAAGGGTATTGCCGAGTCCGGTATGGGAGTCACCAAGTCAGCCTCAACCTCGTCCTCCTCCGCCATGAGCATGCCCAGCTTCTCCCTCACCTCGTAAACGGGTATGCCGTTGAGCACCGAGTCAGGTCTTGAGAAGTAAACGTACTCAAACATGCAGTGCGCCCTCCTGGGCAGCTTGTACGGGCGGTGGGAGTGCACGCCTCCTTCGTCCACCACCACTATCTCCCCGGGCTTAACGTCCCGCTCAAACCTGGCGTTTATCACATCAAAGGCAACGGTCTCGGAGGCCAAGATAACCCCGCTATCCCCCATCCTGCCCATGGAGAGGGGGCGTATCCCCAGGGGGTCCCTCACCCCTATCAGCGCCTCATCGGTGAGAAGCACTAAGGAGTAGGAGCCCACGAGGCGCCGCATTGCCATGCTTATCGCCTCAACCATGTCCCCCGTGCGCAGGTACTCCCTCACTATAAGGTGGGCTATCACCTCGGTATCGGTGGTTGAGACGAAGGCCTGCCCCGCAGCCTTGAGCTTCTCCCTCAGCTCCTCGGCGTTGACTATGTTGCCGTTGTGGGCTATCGCAATGGTTCCGTGGGAGTGGCGCACCACGAAGGGCTGGGCGTTGAAGAGCTCCGACTCACCGGTGGTGGAGTAGCGCACGTGCCCTATGCCCGCCTCCCCCTTCAGCCTGTTCAGCCTCTCAAAGCTGAAGACCTCGTTGACCTGCCCCATCCCCTTCTCCGTTGCAAACTCCCTCCCCCTGCGCACCGTTATCCCGCAGGACTCCTGCCCCCTGTGCTGCAGCGCCAGCAGGGCGTAGAAAATGTAGTAGGAGAGCTTTCCGTTCTCAGGCGCGTGCAGTCCCACAACACCGCACATAATAACAGCCTTTCGCTACACCACCCTTACCCGGTTAACCTTCTTGTTCTGCCAGGAGTAGCTCCTTATCCTCCTGCTCCTCCCGAAGCCGCATGCGGCGCACCTGCGCTTCCTCAGGTGGTACGAGTTGCGCCCGCACCTCCTGCACCTCACGTGCAGGAGCTTGTTCCTCTTACCCATGGATGGTGTGCCCTTGCTCATTCACAGCACCCGCAAAGATTCTAACCTTCCCGTCTATAAAAAACTTTATGCTGGGCAGTGCAGAGCACCTGCACATGGAGATACACTTCCTGGGCTCCGGTGGTGGCAGGTGGGTCACCCTGACCCAGAAGCTGAGGACCGGCGGCATAAGGCTGCACGCTGAGGCGAAGGTGCACCTTGACCCAGGGCCGGGGGCGGTGCTGAGCATGGCTCAGGCGGGGCTCAACCCCCTTGACACCGACGCCGTGTTCGTAACCCACTCCCACCCCGACCACTACACCGACTCCCACGTCATGATAGAGGCGATGACCAGGGGCATGCGAACCAGGCGGGGGATATTCGGGGGCAGCAGGAGCGTGGTGCTGGGTGAGGGTGATGCAGGGCCAGTTGTCACCAAGTACCACCTCGGGAAGGTGGGGGAGACCCACGTTATAACCCCCGGGGGTACGGTGAGCACCCTGAGCTTCAGGGTCAGGGGGCTGGAGGCGAGGCACAGCGACCCAACCACGGTGGGGCTGAGCTTTGAGTTTGAGGACGGGGTGGTTGCCTACACCAGCGACACCGAGTACTTCCAGGGCATGAGCCAGAGCTACGAGGAGGCGAGGGTTCTCATAATCAACGTCATCCGCCCGGCCTCACGGCGGATTCCCTGGCACCTGTGCACCGAGGATGTTATAAAAATTCTGGAGGAGGTAAAGCCCGAGCTTGCTATACTGAACCACTTCGGTATGAACATGATAGGTGTCGCCTCCAGAGAGGCTGAGAGGGTGCAGAAGGCTACAGGAGTGCGAACCGTGGCGGCGAAGGACTTCATGCGGGTTGTGGTGAACGAGGGCATTGAGGTTGAGAGCGGGGTGCGGTGATGCTTGAGGGAAGCTACTCTCCCCAGGAGGTTGAGCGCAGGTGGCAGCGCAGGTGGGAGGAGCTGGGGGTTTACAGGTTTGACCCTGAGAGCGATAAGCCCATCTTCTCCATAGACACCCCTCCACCCACCGTGAGCGGGCGCATGCACTTGGGGCATGCCTTCTCCTACTCCCAGATGGACTTCATCGCCCGCTACAGGCGGATGCGGGGGTACAACCTGTTCTACCCCTTCGGCACCGACGACAATGGTTTGCCCACGGAGCGGCTGGTGGAGCGTATCAACGGGGTAAGGTGCAGGGATATGAGCAGGGAGGAGTTCGTTGAGCTGTGCCTGCGCACCCTTGAGAAGCTCCGCCCGGAGTTCGTGGAGGACTGGAAGCGGATAGGGATAAGCGTGGACTGGTCCCTGAGCTACTCCACCATAGACGAGCACTGCCGCAGGATATCCCAGCGCTCCTTCATCCAGCTATACCGCATGGGCAGGGAGTACCGCAGGGAGATGCCCTTTATATGGTGCCCCACCTGCGAGACCGCCATCGCCCAGGTGGAGCTTGAAGACCGCGAGGTTGAGAGCAGCTTCAACGACATAGCCTTTGAGCTTGAGGACGGGGGAAGGGTGGTGATAGCCACCACCAGACCCGAGCTTCTACCCGCCTGCGTGGCGATATTCGCCCACCCCGAGGATGAGCGCTACTCCCACCTCTTCGGGAAGCGTGCTAAGGTGCCCATCTTCGGGCAGACGGTGGAGATACTGCCCGACGAGAAGGTTGACCCCCAGAAGGGCACTGGAATAGTGATGTGCTGCACCTTCGGAGACGTGCAGGACATTGAGTGGTACATGAAGCACCGCCTGGAGCTGAGGGTGGCGATAACCAAGGACGGCAGGATGAGCGAGCTCGCCGGCAGGTACGCGGGCATGAGGATAAAGGAGGCGAGGGCTGCAATCATAGAGGACCTGAAGCGCCAGGGGTACCTGCTGCGCTCCAGGAGGATAACCCACGTGGTTAACGTGCACGAGAGGTGCGGCACCGAGATTGAGATACTCAACACCAAGCAGTGGTTCATCCGCTACTTGGACATGAAGGAGGAGCTGCTGGAGGCGGGCAGGCGGATAAGGTGGCACCCCGAGCACATGCGCAGCCGCTACGAGAACTGGATACACGGGCTGCGCTGGGACTGGTGCATCTCACGCCAGCGCTACTTCGGGGTGCCCTTCCCGGTGTGGTACTGCAAGGCCTGCGGGGAGGTGCTTCTGGCGAGGGAGGAGGACCTGCCGGTTGACCCCCTCTACGACTCACCCCCCGAGCCCTGCCCCAAGTGCGGCAGCACCGAGTTTGAGCCCGAGAGGGACGTGCTTGACACCTGGGCGACCAGCTCCCTCACCCCCGTGATAGCCGCCGAGCTGGTGCAGCAGGAGGAGGTGAGGAAGAGGCTGTACCCCATGTCCCTCCGCCCGCAGGCGCACGACATCATAACCTTCTGGCTGTTCAACACCGTGGTCAAGGGGCTGCTCCACTTCGGGGAAATCCCCTGGGAGAACGCAATGATAAGCGGGTGGGCGCTTGACCCCCAGGGCAGGAAGATGAGCAAGAGCAAGGGGAACGTGATTGAGCCAGAGTACGTGCTCACCAAGTACGGGGCGGATGCCCTTCGCCTGTGGGCGGCTGAGAGCAAGCTGGGGGAGGACCTGCCCTTCAAGGAGAAGGACCTGGTGGCTGCCAGGCGGTTCCTGAACAAGCTCTGGAACGCCTCCAGGTTTGCCCTGCGCCACCTTGAGGGGTACGACGGCTCCCGTCCGGAGAGCCTGCACCTGATTGATGCCTGGATACTCTCAAGAGCCCAGCGCCTTGTGCGGGAGTGCACGGAGCACTTTGAGGGCTACCGCTACTCAAAAGCCAAGAAGGCGCTGGTGAGCTTCTTCCTCTCGGAGTTCTGCGACAACTACTTGGAGATGGTGAAGCACAGGCTTTACAATCCCGAGCGCTACGGGGAGGACGCGAGGAGGAGCGCCCTCTACGCCCTGCACGAGGTGCTTCTCACCGTGCTCAAGCTCTTAGCACCCTTTGCACCCCACATCACCGAGGAGATATACCAGGCGTACTTTGCGGAGCGGGAGGGGGAGAGGAGCATCCACGTTTCTTCCTGGCCGGCGGTCAGGGAGGAGCTGGTTGACGAGCGGGCTGAGAGAGACGCCAGGTACGTGGTGGGGGTGGTTGAGGCGGTGCGCAGGTTCAAGGGCGAGAGGGGCATGCCCCTCAACGCCCCCCTTGAGAGGCTGGTGCTGCTCGCCCCTGGGGAGGTGCTGGAGGGTGTGCGCAGGGCTCTGGACACCCTTGAGGGTGCCCTCCACGCCCGCGAGGTGGAGCTGGCGGAGGATGCGGAGGTTGAGGAGCGGGTGGTGGAGCTGGTGCCGGAGTACTCAAGGCTCGGTCCCGAGTTCAGGGGCGACGCAAAGAGGGTGGCGGAGTACATGCGCACCCATGCCGAGGCGGTGCTTGAGGACCTGGAGAGGCGGGGTGTGCACCGCTTCACCCTTGACGGCAGGGGGTTTGAGGTCAGGAGGGAGCACGTGAAGAGCGTGCGCAGGGAGACCCTCCTCAGGGGTGAGGCGCTCCAGAGCGTGCCCCACGGGCTGGGGGATGTGGTGATTCTGGTCTCCGCCTGACTGAGGTTGAGGGATGAGGGCTCTGCTCCACTACATGGGCACCATCACCCTGTGCACGGGGATGCTCATGCTCATCCCCGCTCTGGTGAGCCTCGGGCTCGGGGAGCGGAGCCTCGCCCCAGCCTTCGCCATCCCGGCTCTCGCCACCGCAGCCCTTGGGTACGGGATGTACAGGGCTGGTGGGGGCGGGGAGCTCAACCTGAGGCTCGCCTTTGCGGTCTCCTCCATGGGGTGGGCTCTGGTGGCGCTCATAGGCAGCCTGCCCTACGTGCTCTCGGGGGTGCTCTCACCCTTGGACGCCTACTTTGAGGCGATGGCGGGCTTCACCACCACCGGCATAACCATGGTGACCCCAGAGGAGCTGCCGCGGAGCGTGCTGCTATGGCGCTCCCTGACCCAGTGGATAGGGGGCATGGGGATAGTGGTGCTCTTCCTCGCCCTGTTTGCCCCCGCGGGTGCTGCCAAGCTCTACACCGCCGAGGCGAGAACCGAGCGCTTAGAGCCAAGCCTGGCGAGGACGGCGCGGAGGATATTCTACATCTACACCTACCTCACCCTTGCGGGGGTGCTGCTCATCTACCTGAGCGGCTCCACCGTGTTTGAGGCTGTGAACCACGGGCTAACCGCCATATCCTCGGGGGGCTTCTCGCCCAGAAATGATAGCTACGCCGGCATGCCCGAGATGGTGAAGGCTGCCACGGTGGTGGTGATGCTGATGGGGGGCGTGAGCTTTGCCCTGCACCAGCGGTGGCTTGAGGGCAGGCTGAGGGAGGTGCTCGGGAGCACCGAGCTCAGGGCGATGCTGGTGTTCGTGGGTGCAGGCGCTCTGGCGCTGTACCTGGAGGGTGTGCCAGCCCTGGATGCGGTGTTCACCTCGGTTTCTGCCGTAACCACCACGGGCTTCGGGGTGGTGGACCTCAACTCCCTGAGCGAGGCTTCAAAGTACGTGCTCTTCCTCCTCCTGCTGGTGGGCGGAGGCTACGGCTCCACGGCTGGCGGGCTGAAGGTGATAAGGGTGGTGGCGTGCTTTAAGGCGGTGCTCTGGTTCCTGCGGAGGAGCACCTCCCCCAGGAGCAGGATAGTGAGAACCAAGCTGCAGGGCAGGGTCATGGAGGAGGAGGAGATGCTGGCGGTGGTGCTCTTCACCCTCCTCTACCTGATATTCATCGCCTTGGGTACGGGGATATTCGTCTTCCTGGGGCATGACCTCATCACCTCAGCCTTCACCATCGCCACCGCCCAGGGAAACAACGGGCTGGTGCTCCTCTCCGAGTACACCACCCTGGAAAAGGTGGTGATGATCTTCTACATGTGGCTGGGCAGGCTGGAGCTGATACCCGTGCTCATCCTCTTCATGTGGAGGTCTGCCAGGTGAGGAGCTTCTTCGTGGTTCACGAGCATCACGCGAGAAGGCTGCACTACGACCTCAGGATTGCCATGGAGGGGGTGCTGAAGAGCTGGGCGATTCCCAAGGAGCCGCCTTCAGAGCCGGGGGTCAGGAGGCTGGCGATTCAGACGGAGGACCACGAGCTTGAGTATGCGGACTTTGAGGGGGTAATAGAGGAGGGCTACGGCGCCGGGGAGGTGAGGATATGGGACAGGGGGGAGTGCGAGTTTGAGAGCGTCAGGGAGGAAAAGCTGGTGTTTCACCTCAGGGGCGGCAGGCTTAAGGGCAGGTACGTGCTCCTGAGGTTCCCGAAGGGCGGTGAGAGGGCGTGGCTGTTCTTCAGGGCGAGGGAGGAGCGGGGGTAGCTACTCCCTTACACCGCGCTCGCCCAGCTTGAGGATGTCGTTCTTGAGAAGCAGCCCTTTTACCTCCCCGTCCTCAACCACCACTAAGGTCTTTATCTCCCTCTCCTCCATGTACTCCAGCGCTTCAAGCAGGTTCTTGTGGGGGGAGATGGTGTGAACCTCCCTGTCCATGAGCTGGTGCACCCTGAGCTCGTCCCACTTCTCGGCGGGGTGCCGGAGGATGGCCTTCATCCTGAGCATGCCCACGATTCTGCCTGAGTCAAACACGGGTAGAGCGGTTATCCCGTGCCTCATGCGCAGCACCACGTCGCGCACCCTCTCCTCGGGCACGGCTTTCGGAAAGGTGCGCCTCATTGCCTCGCTCACACGGTGGAGCACTAAGATGTCTCTCAGGTACTCGCCCATGTGGGCGGGGGAGTGGATTCTGGTGGGCACCTGCTCGCGGTAGATGCTCTCCGAGCCCGTGAGGGTGTAGGAGCCCACGATTGCCACCATCGCCGGGAAGAGCAGGGAGTAGTCGCCCGTCATCTCGCTGACCATTATGAGCACCGCTATTGGTGCCTTGCTCACGCCCCCGAAGAGAGCCATCATCCCTATTATCACGAAGGCCGGAACCGCCTCCGGGGGCACCAGGGAGGGGAGGAGCTTGGAGAAGATGGAGCCGAAGGCGCCCCCCACCATGGCGCCTATAACCAGCCCTGGAGCGAACACCCCGCCCGAGCCTCCGCTGCCTATGGTGAGGGAGGTCATGGCTATCTTGCTGAAGATGAGCACCCCCATCACCTCGGGGGAGAGGGAGTTGTAGAGGGCGAGCTGGATGTACCCGTACCCCATACCCAGCCCTCCTAAGCCAGCTGCGCCGTTGTCTGAGGGTATGAGCTTCATCAGCGCCACGGCGAGCACGCCCACCAGGAAGCCCCCCAGGGCGGGCTTCAGGGTCTGTGGCAGGGGGAGCCTGTGGAAGAGCTCCCTGGCACCGTAGAAGGATTTTATGTACACCAGGCCGATGGCGGCGCACACCCCGCCGAGGAGCATGTACAGGGGGAGCTGTGCTAAGGTCCAGTGGTACTCCTCGGCGGTGAACACGGGGGAGAAGCCGTCGTAGAGGCTGAAGATGGAGTAGGCGACGACGCTTGCCATTACGCTGGGTATGAGTGCCTCTTTTTCAAAGTCGTTGTGGTACAGGATTTCAACGCTCAGCAGGGCGCCTCCGAGGGGTGCCTTGAAGATGGCTCCCACTCCCGAGCCTATGCCGACGGCGAGGGCGATTCTGCGCTCGCGCTCGCTCAGCCT
>WANG01000176.1 GCA_015521945.1 Candidatus Hydrothermarchaeota archaeon | reverse complement strand
TGAGAATGGACGTGCTCTTCGTGTGCGTGGGCAACTCGGCAAGGTCGCAGATGGCGAAGGGGTTCTACAACGCCCTCGCGGCTCGCACACGGGCGGAGAGCGCAGGCACGGAGCCCGCTGAGAGGGTGAGCCGCAGAGCCATAGAGGTGATGCGGGAGAAGGGGATAGACATAAGCAAAGAAAAGCCCAAGCTGCTCACGCAGGAGATGGTAACCAGAGCCAGGAAGGTGGTGACCATGGGGTGCCTTTCTAAGGAGTCCTGCCCCTTCTTCCTGGTGGACAGCGGGAAGCTTGAGGACTGGGCTCTTCCGGACCCGAAGGGGAAGAGCCTTGAGGAGTTCCGCAGGGTGAGGGACGAGATAGAGATGCGAGTCAGGAAGCTTGTAAAAGAGATGGAGGGTTGAAGTTGCCGAGAACCCCCCTGGAGCGAGGAATGGAGGAGATACGCGGTGAGGTTATAAGGCTGGGTAGAATCGCAAGGGAGGCGGTGCTGCTGAGCGTTGAGGCGCTGAAGGAGAGGAACATGGAGAAGGCGAGGAGGGTGGATGAGCTGGAGGAGGAGAGCGACATCCTCAACTTGAACATAGACGAGAGCGCCCTGAAGCTCATGGCACTGCAGCAGCCCGTGGCGAGGGACCTGCGCTTCGTAAACGCCATGATAAAGATAAGCGACAACTTTGAGCGCATCGCCGACCTGGCTCAGAAGGTTGCAGAGATAGCCAAGAAGTACGAGGAGCGGGAGCTGCTCAAGCCCCTGATAGACATCCCCAGGATGGCGTCCACCATCGCCGAGATGATTGAGATTGACTTAGAGGCTATAGAGAGGCACGCCTCCCCGGACACCTCAAAGCTGGTGGAGAAGGACGACCTGCTGGACGAGCTTTACGCCCAGATATACAACGAGCTCATATCCTTCATGCTCAGGGACCCCCGCACCATAGACGACGCCACAGACCTGCTCTTCGTTGCCCGCTACCTTGAGAGGATAGGGGACATAGCAGCCAAGACGGGCGCCAGGATAGTGTACATGGTTGAGGGCAGGAGGGTGTGGGTGAAGTAGGCACGCTAAACGTCCAGCACCCTAACCTCCTTTGCATGCGCCTGGATGAACGCCTTCCTGGGCTCCACCTGCTCACCCATCAGGATGCTGAATATCCTGTCAGCCTCCACCGCATCCTCCACCGTAACCTGCAGCAGGGTGCGCCTCTCGGGGTTCATGGTGGTCTCCCAGAGCTGCTCGGGGTTCATCTCACCCAGACCCTTGTACCGCTGCACCACGGCGCCGCTGCCCAGCTTCTTCAGCAGCTCCTCCAGCTCCGCATCTGAGTACGCGTAGTACTCCTTCTTGCCCTTGGTAACCCGGTAGAGGGGCGGCTGGGCTATGTAAACGTACCCCCTCTCAATGAGGGGCAGCATGTACCTGTAGAAGAAGGTGAGCAGCAGGGTGCGGATGTGAGCCCCGTCCACGTCGGCGTCGGTCATTATTATTATCTTGTGGTACCTCACCTTGTCAGGGTCAAACTCGTCCCCTATTCCAGCGCCTATCGCGGTTATCATCGCCCGAATCTCATCGTTCTTGAGTATCCTGTCAAGGCGCGTCTTCTCAACGTTGAGAATCTTACCCCTCAGCGGCAGAATCGCCTGGAAGCGCCTGTCCCTGCCCTGCTTCGCGCTTCCGCCTGCGGAGTCGCCCTCCACGATGTAGAGCTCGCTCTTGGCAGGGTCACGCTCCTGGCAGTCCGCCAGCTTGCCCGGCAGACCCTCACCGTCAAGGGCGCTCTTCCGCCTCGCCAGCTCCCTCGCCTTCCTCGCCGCCTCCCTCGCCCTCGCCGCGAGCACGCACTTCTCAATTATCTTCCTGGCAACGCTGGGGTTCTCCTCAAAGAACCTGCTCAGCCCCTCGTTGACCACGCTCTCCACTATCCCCTTTACCTCGCTGTTGCCCAGCTTGGTCTTGGTCTGACCCTCAAACTGGGGCTCCGGGATGCGCACGCTCAGCACCGCGGTTAAGCCCTCGCGCACGTCCTCACCGCTCAGGGTAACGTCGCCCTTGAGCAGGTTGTTCTTTTTCCCGTACTCGTTTATCACCCTGGTCAGAGCCGAGCGGAAGCCTGTTACGTGGGTGCCTCCTTCAACGGTGTTTATGCTGTTCACGAAGGCGTGGAAGTTCTCGTGGTAGCCCGTGGTGTACTGCATTGCCAGCTCCACGTAGGTGGAGTCGCGCTGGCTCTCAAAGTGTATGACCTTGCGGTGCAGGGGCTCCCTGCCCGAGTTCAGCCACTTAACAAACGCCACCAGCCCCCCCGAGTAGCTGAAAACGTCCTCCCTGCCCGTGCGCTCGTCCCTGAGGATTATCTTTACCCCCCTGTTCAGGAAGGCGAGCTCCTGCAGGCGCGCAGCCAGGGTGTCGTAGCTGAAGTCGGTGGTCTCAAATATCTCGGGGTCGGGCTTGAAGGTTATCTTCGTACCCGTGCGCTTGGCTCTGCCCACCACCTTCATCTTCTCCACGGGCTTTCCCCGCTCAAAGCGCTGCCGGTACACCTTCCCGTCCCTGCGCACCTCCGCCACCAGCCACTCGCTGAGGGCGTTGACCACGCTCACACCAACCCCGTGCAGCCCCCCGGAGATGCGGTATGCCTTCTTTCCGAACTTGCCCCCGGCGTGCAGCATGGTGAGGGCTATCTCAAGCCCGGGTTTGCCGTACTTGGGGTGGATGTCCGTGGGAATACCCCTGCCGTTGTCAGCCACCGTTATGCTCCCGTCCCTGTGGATGGTCACCTCTATCCTGTTGCAGTACCCGGCAAGAGCCTCATCTATGCTGTTGTCCACCACCTCGTACACCAAGTGGTGAAGCCCCCGGGAGGAGGTGGAGCCTATGTACATGCCCGGGCGGCGCCTCACCGCCTCAAGCCCTTCAAGAACCTCAATATCTGCCGCTCCGTACTTCTCCTTCTCCAAAATCATCCCTCTTCAGAGCTGTGAGCACGAACTCAGAATAATAGAGCATGCTACCGTCTTGATGGATATTTATAGCACCTCAGAACCCTGCTTTTGCCATGCTCTCCCTGTAGAACTCCTGCACCTGCCTGCGCTCCTCCTCGCTTAGGCGCCTCACGTACATGTCATCCCTGAGCCTCTTCCCTGTTCTCGCCTCCCACTCGCTCACCGAGATGCTGAACCTCTCCTGCACCCTGTCCCTGTACAGCTCCGGCAGCACGTTGAAGGCGCAGAAGGGCACTATCCTGAGGTCCGGCAGGGCGTAGTGCACCGAGCACTTCCTCACCCTGGCAACGTCGTAGTTGTAGGTGTCCTGGAAGTGCATCATCCCTATGAACAGGGAGTTGCGGTTGAGCTCGGTGAGCTCACGGTAGGAGCCACGGGTGAGGGCGCTCAGCAGCACCCGCTTTATGTCAAGGTACTCGGGCATCTCCTTCTCATCCACGAACCTGGATATGCCCGCCAGCGCCTTGAGGATGGATATACCCCTGCCGGCTATCTTGAAGCGTGAGCTCTCAACCTCCTGCCTGAGCTCCTGCAGGAACTCAAAGAAGCCCTCCACATCAAAGAACCTGGTGAGGGGCACCAAGGTGTTGCCCTTCCTGAAGAGGTAGGTCGCCATGCCGCAGGCGAAGTGGGTGGAGAGCCTGTACTTGGGTCTGGCGAAGATGCTCTCCATGAAGTCGGTGAGGCGAGCCGTGCTCGGCACCGGGAAGAAGTCCTCCCTACCTACGATGCCCGTCTGCTCCTCTATCGCCTTTATAACCCCCGGTATTGTCACGCGCTGCTTCTCCCGCTCCTTCCTGGGCATCCTGCCCACGAGGGAGACCGGCTGGAAGTTCACCCCCCGCACCACGTTGATGTTGCCGAAGGCGAACCTTATTATGTCACCCACCTGGTGCAGGTTTACACCCCTTATCACGGTGGGCACCAGCATCATGTTCATGCCCGCGCTGGTTGCGTTGCGTATAACCCCGGGCACCTCCCAGTAGTTCTTGGGGTTTGTCTCGGGGGTTACGCCGTCAAAGCTCATGTAGAGTATGATGTGCCCCCCGTTCCTGCTGCCCGCCTCCTTCATGCGCCTCATCAGCTCGGGATTCCTGGAGAGCTCAATCCCGTTGGTGTTTATCAGCACGTGCAGAAAGCCCGCCTCCCGGCAGGCGGTGATGATGTCAACTATGTCCTCCCTCAGGGTGGGCTCACCCCCGGTGAGCTGCACCGCCTCGGCACCCACGGGCTGCTCAGCCCTGAGAACGTGCAGCATGCGCTTTATCCTCTCCAGCTCTGGCTCGTACACCCTGCCCCCCTCTCTGACGTAGAAGAAGCAGTACCAGCACCTCAGGTTGCAGCGGTTGGTGACCACGATGTTCGCCAGCCCCGTGTGGGACTCGTGCTCCTCGCACAGCCCGCACTTCATGGGGCAGCTCGCCTTCGGCTGGGTCACGTTGGGGTTGAGCAGCCTCACCCCCGCATCCGCAAACCTGCTCGCCCTGTGGTACATCTCCGCATCCTCCCAGTACACCTCCCTGAAGTGCCCGTGCTCGCTGCAGTGCTTGGCTATCCAGACCTTCCCGTCCTTCTCGTACACCACCGCATCCACGAGCATCCGTGAGAACCTGCCCTCAGAGGCGCACTCGGGGCAGAGCGAGCGGGTGTGGCTCAGTATCTTCGCACCCTCTTCCGTAAGGTGAAACGGCACCCAGTGCTGAGCCTGTGAATCACTCACACTCTCCGCAAACGTGCCGTTGGTTTCCATGTGTGCAGCCTCCCTCTCCTTACTATCTTCCATCTCATCTTATAAAAATTTTGGCTTTTTTCCATGAGGATGAGGCTCCTGCAAAAAGTATATTAATCCCCACATCACCTTCTTAAATCCATGAAGCTGGCGATAGTAGCTGCGGAGTTCAACTACGACATCACCTACGCCATGGTTGAGCTCGCAAAGGAGCATGCCGAGTTTCTTGGCGCACAGGTCGTGCGGGTGGTGAAGGTGCCCGGGGTTTTTGACATGCCCCTGGCGGTTAAGAAGCTGCTGGAGAGGCAGGACGTTGACGGTGTTGTTACCTTAGGGGCGGTAATAGAGGGGCAGACCGAGCACGACGAGGTGGTGATGCAGCACGCCTCAAGGAAGATAGCCGACCTGGCTCTGGAGTATGCCAAGCCCGTTGCCCTGGGCATCTCCGGTCCCGGCATGAGCCGCCTTGAAGCCCACGAGAGGGTCAAGTACGCCAAGCGTGCGGTTGAGGCGGCGGTGAAGATGCACCGGAGGCTGAAGGAGCTGGAGGAGTAGCTACCTGAAGAGGCTCAGCACCCTGTTTATTATGCTCCTGCTGGAGGGGAGCGGACAGGCGGTGTAGCGGGGCAGCCTCACAACCCTGCACCTCAGCCCGAGCTCCGCCGCCATGCGCTCAATCTCCTCCTCCCCGTGCCTCTGGTCAGGGCCCAGGGCGACCACATCGGGAGCAACCTTGGCGAGGGTGTCCCGCATGTCAGGGGAGCCCAGTATGGCAACGTCAACGGGCTTAAGCGCCTCCAGCATCTGCACCCGCTGCTCCTCGGGCACCACGGGAATGCGCTTCCTATCGCGCACCGTCTCGTCCCTTGCCACCACCACCGCAAGCACGTCCCCAAGCGCCTTTGCCCGCTCTAAGAAGAAAACATGCCCGGGGTGGAGCAGGTCAAACACCCCGCCCGCGAGCACCACCGTGATGCTCCTCCTGCCCCTCTCCGTCAGCCTCAGGGTCCCTTTCTCCTCCTCCACCATGCCCAGGGATAGGAGCTCCTCAACGCTCCCGCAGCACCCGAGCTCTGCCTCAACCACCTCCGTAGGTGCGGAGCCGTGCAGGAAGGTGTGCCTCCACACCGCAGCCAGCGCACGCCTCCTGCCCATTCACCTCCCCTCCAGCCGCCTGCTCACCACCCTGACCACCTCGGCGTGCACCTCCTCCACCCCCCTGGAGGCGTCTATGAGCTCAAAGTTCTCGCCCTTGGCGAGCTCCAAGTAAGCCCGCCTGACCCTCTCCAAGAACTCCACCCTCTCGTACCTGTCCCTCCTCCTGCCCCCGAGCCTCTCCAGCGCCACCTGCGGGGGGAGGTCAAGGTAGAGCACCAGCTCCGCCTCCGGGGCAAAGGAGTTTATCTGCCTCACCCACTCCAGCTCAAGCCCGGAGGCTGACTGGTATGCCAAGGAGGAGTACACGTACCTGTCGGTAACCACCACCTCCCCGGCGGCAAGCCTGCGCTCAATCTCGCGCAGATGCTCGCTCCTGTCGGCGGCGAAGAGCAGCGCCTCCGTCCTGCTCAGGAGCCCGCCGCTCACCAGCATTCGCCTGAGCAGCCTGCCTATCTCACCCGAGGTGGGCTCCCCAGTGAGGTGAACCCTGTACCCCCTCTCCCTGAGCCACTCCACCAGCAGCCTCGCCTGCGTTCCCTTGCCTGCACCATCTATCCCCTCAAGCGCTATAAGCATGGGGTAAGCTTCTGCACCCGCATTTAAATATCCTTCCCATTGTTACCAGCACGGGAGTCAGTGAGCCATGGCCACGGTAGTGTAGCCTGGTGAGCACAAGGGACTGTGGATCCCTTAGCCCGAGTTCAAATCTCGGCCGTGGCCCTCCCCATCAGAACCCTGCCTTTTTTAGTTCTGAAGCGCACCAGCTCTCGGAGCTTCGCAGGCAGCCGAACGATAAACTTTATATGGTCAGGGTTCTTACGTAGATACGAGCGGTGGTGAGCATCTGAGTCCCGTAGGAGGTGGCAGGCGTCGCCTGGTTCCCGGGGGTGGCTGTGTGGGTGATACTGAAATAAAGTTTGAGAAGATTGGCATTGAAGAACGGAAGGTGCTCCTGGATATCCTCGGATACGAGGTTAATGAGGATGGCATAATCATAGACAAAAACACGGGAGAGGAGTATAGAGATCCAATAACAGGGGATGTGGTCTTTATTGAGAATGCGTCCATTTTACCGGGGTCCACGGTGATTATAAATACGTCCGAGCTTACCTTATCGGAGTACATCACAAAGTACCTTGAATAAATACAATGACTCTTCCTCCAGATCCGTCCCTGCGTGAGCTTCTGGAGTTAATTGCTACAGGAAAATTAGTTGGGGATGCGCTCAAGGAAGCTAAAAAGAAGATTAAAGAGCTATGGGAGAGAAGAGAGTATGGATTTACACCAGACCCAGAGTTGGCTAATGAATTACAGAGAATCAGCAAAAGTGATGCATATAAAAGAATGAAAGATTGCATAGGTCATCATCATTTTTTAAGTTTGATAAAATTGGGGCTCAGGATTGCGGAACTTAGTGATGAGGGAAGAGTGGAAACAATTGCAAAAATAAAAAATTCAGTATATGAGAAATATGGAATTAGGGGTGTGAGGATCCTTAATATGGGCGGAACTGGCGTTCTTTTGGAAATTATAAAATACTTAAGCCAGCTTAAAATGGAAAAAAATTACACTCAGAGAGATATGGCAGAAAAATTTGAAGAAATAATTGATAAATGGACAGAGATAACAATATTTCACAGGGCAGAGCACGGGCAAACCGTGCTAAGGAATACCATCATTAGATATATGGAGATTTCTCGTGAATTGTTTTTTGTGTTTGCTTCAGGTGTTGCGGGTGACCAGGCTAAAAAAGTAATTGCAGATCTTAGTAACAATAATGAGATACGAAAAAGAGGATATATATTCAACCTTTATGAAAGAAAAGAAGATATGACTGGCAGATTGCTGTACACGTGGATTTTTCAGAAGTTATCCTGATAATATCTCAGCATATGTCTATCTGAGCTGTCAATACCAGTTTTCATGCATCTGCGTGAAATATTCTGAACCTAAACACGCCGGGTGCGCCCGCACTTGAGCCTGCGGCGCAGGGCTACAGTCGCTGCAGGTTGGTCCCTTCACGTAGCAACCTTTTTATGCACATCCGTTTAAATATCATTGAAAGTTAAACGGATGTGTTTGAGGGGTGTCCGCTGATGGAGGAGCTTGTACCCCTTGACAGGGCGAGGGAGATTGTTGACAACCTCAGGGAGAGGTACTACTTCCGCAGGGATACCATGTGCCTTGAGGTATCCCACGAGATAGCAGGGAGGGAGCTGGCAACCAGCATCGTGGCGCAGGAGGATTCGCCTCCCCACCCCATTGCAAGCTACGACGGGTATGCCATGCGCAGCAGCGACGCAGGGCGCTACCCCCTGCGCATCGTGGGGAGCATATACGCGGGGGACGCCTACGAGACCCTTCCCGAGCTTCGGAGGGGTGAGGCTGCCTACATAGCCACCGGCGCCTTTCTTCCACCGGGGGCGGACTGCGTGCTGAAGCTTGAGGACGCCAAGGTTGAGGACGGGCTGCTCTACGGTGTCCCCATTGAGAAGGGCACCAAGGTGGTGCCTAAAGGGAGCAACTACAGGAAGGGAGAGGTGCTGATAAGGGCTGGCACCAGGATACGCGCCCAGGAGGTTGGCATCCTCAAGGGCCTGGGGGTGCAGGAGGTTGAAGTTTACCGCAGACCCAGGGCTGGGGTGCTCGCAACCGGGGATGAGATAGCCAGGGGAGTGGTGAGGGACGTCAACTCCCACGTGGTGCTCACCATGCTGCACCGGTGGGGGTGCAGGGCGAGGTACCTGGGAGCCGTGGGCGACTCCTACAGGGAGACAAGGGAGGCGATTGAGGATGCTGCCAGAACCTGCGACTTCCTGGTAACCAGCGGAGGGGTGAGCGTGGGAAAGCGGGACTTGGTGCTACGCGCCCTTCAGGAGCTGGGCGAGGTGCTTGTGTACAGGGTAAGAACCCGCCCGGGAAAGCCCTTTGCCCTGGGTGTGGTGGAGGAAACCCCGGTGTTTGCGCTGCCGGGCAAGCCAACGGGTGCCCTGGTTGCAGCCCAGCTTCACCTGCGCAGGTACATCATGGGCTCCGAGGCTATGCCCTACACCACAGCCAGAATCACCCAGGACGTGGTGCTCTCTAAGGGCAACGCTGGTGACATGGCGAACATCCTCTTCCTCAGGCTTGAGAACGGGCATGCGGTGCCCATGGGCTTCCCGGGGAGCGAGATGCCCCTGATGGGGTGCGGCGGGAGGTACAACGTCTCAACCATCGCCGCCAACCTGCGCAGCACCCTCGTGGACGGGTACGCGATACTCCACACCGACGTCAGGCGCGGGGAGACGGTGAAGGTGCACCCCTTCGTGTGAGGTGGTCGGGTGAGCGAGGAGGAAGCCGTGGAGCTGGCTGCGAGGCTGCACGGGCACCTGGCGCCAGGAATAGCGCTGGGCGTGCGAATGGCGTCTATAGCCCTGAGGAAGCTGGGCACACGGAGGGGCAGCAGGAAGCTCATAGCCGTGAGCGAGACCGCCCGCTGCCTTGCGGACGGCATGCAGGCGGCAACTGGGGCAACCCTGGGACACGGCAACGCCTTCGTTGAGAACTACGGCAAGCTCGCCGTAACCGTGGGGAGGAGCGACACCATGCGCGGGTACAGGGTTGCGCTTCGCAGGGACGCCTGGAAGCGCTCGGCGCTCATGAGGAAGTGGATGCTGCGGGAGGGGAAGCTCACCAAGGAGGAGGAGCGCAGGCTTGCGGAGGAGCTGCTCAGGCTGGAGGAGAGGTGGCTTGAGATAACCCCCGTGCGTATTGAGATGCCCACCCTGTTTGAGAGCTCGGAAATCCTCAGGTGCTCCTCCTGCGGAGAGCTGGTGCCCGAGAGGCTGAGCATCAACGGAGTCTGCCGCTGCTGCTCAGGAGAAGCCTACTACACCCCCCTTGAATCCACGGGATAGTCGCCCCCCGGAGCCACGAGCACCTCCCCGTCCCTGGTGACCACCACCTCTATCTCCGCCAGCACCCTCCTGCCCCTGATTCTGTCCCCCGCGCTCCGCTGTATCAGGGCAGCCAGGGAGGGGAAGCTGTGAGCCACCCATATCCCAGCCCTGTCGGCTCTCCTGTAAACCTCCCTGACGGCATCGTTCAGGTCGGTGCCGGGGGGCACCAGCACCCTGAGGGGAGCCTCAAGCATCCTCACCAAGCGCAGGGTGTTCTCCGCACGCCTGATGTTCTCCCTCGCCTTCCTCTCCGTTGCCGAGACGCTGGCGGGTGTGGTTCCCAGCCGTCTCGCTATCTCGGTAACGCTGAGCCCCTGGGCTCTCAGCCTGAGCACCTCAATCTGGCGCTCTGTGAGCACCGTATCACGGCTCATCGCCCACAAACCTCTCAGCGATAAACTCAGCCAGCCTGTGAACCTCATGGAACCCGAAGGTCGGGCATCCAGCGTCCTCCAGAGCGTCGCTCACCACCGCCACTATCTCGCCCCCCGCCGTGGCGGTGAACAGCTCCAGGTCCTCCTCGGAGGTGGCTACCAGTATCTTGGGCGTGGACGCCCTCGCGTACCCCTCGGTGAGCACTATGTCCGCCTCCCCCATGAAGCGCTCGGCTATCTCGGTGACCCTCATCTCCCTGGGGGTGGAGATGGTAACAACCAAGCGGTCAGGCGAGGAGATGGCAACAACGTCCGCACCCGCTGCGGAGTGCCTCCAGGTATCCTTGCCGGGGGAATCCATGCAGAAGCCGTAGTGGATGTGGTGCTTTATCGTGGCTATGCGGTACCCCCTGCTCTTCAGAGCCGCTATGAGGCGCTCAAGCACCGTGGTTTTACCTGCCTTCTTCCTGCCTATCACCGATACCACTGGCGGCATGGTTACATGATGCACCTGAGGAAGTAAAAAAGGTTGGGGAGGTGATGCGCACCCGCGTTAACCTCCGGGACGCTCACCCCCTGCGGCGTCTGAGCACCCCGTAGGCGAGCGCCGGCAGCAGCGCAAGGAGCACGCTCAGGGAGGGTGCGCAGACCTTCCTGCTCTCCATCCGGGACACCCGCTCCTCAAGCTCCCTGTTCTCCCGCTTCATCTGCAGCCACTCCTCCATCATGTTCAGCTTGTCCATCAGGGCGTCCACAGCTCCATTCCAGTGGGTCCAGTCGGGGCCCATCATGCTGGCGCCCATCCTCCACCTTCTGCCGTCGTGGTGCCAGATGTAGTAGTACATCACCTCCGGCAGCTCATCTATGGGGTTGTCCCTGCTTATCAGCCCCTCATCGTACGCCTGGTTCAGCAGCTTCTCGGAGTACTCGTACACCCTGTTGTAGTCCATCACAACCCTGTCAAAGCTCTCAAAGTACCCATCAACCCAGGTGCTGCTGTGGCAGGTTCTGCACACCTTCTTCATCTCAGCCCTGCCCCTCTTTGCCTGCTCTTCATCCGGCTTCTGCTCTCCCAAGGGGACCTTGCTGGGGTCGTCCCACTGGGGGGTTGACTTCTTCGCCTGCAGCTCCCAGTACAGCCTCGCCCCGACATCGTGGGTGCTCTCCACCACACCACCAAAGCCCGACATGTGGCAGGTGGCGCAGGTGGGCGCAGCTATGTCCTCGGGACCCCACTGGCCAGGTGGCACATCCCAGTTCCACTCCTCGCCGCTGCTCGCGTAGATGGTGCCGTGCTTGCTCTCCTCGTATATCTCAATCTGGGGATGGTCAGGACCGAGGTGGCACTGCCCGCAGGTCTCGGGCTTGCGCGCCTCTGCTATGCTGAACCTGTGCCTGGTGTGGCAGGCGGTGCAGGAGCCCATGCTCCCGTCGGGATTGATCCTGCCTATGCCGTTGTTGGGCCAGCCGTCAACCAGCTTCCCGTCCCTGGCAATCACGTAGCTGCCGTGGCACTGCAGGCACCCCAGCACCTGGTTCTCCTGGTAGTAGCTCTCGTCGTCCAGCAGGCCGATGCGCTCAAGGGCGCCGCTGTCCGGATAGAGGGGTGTGAGCTGCCCCCTTATAAACTCCCTGGGGTTGCTCTCCATTGCCGTCTCCTGGCTCAGCGGGTCCCTGCCCTGCTTCACCATCTCCCTGTACCAAGGCTTCAGGGGACCTATGAAAGCAGCCCAGGCGTGCTTGCTCCTTGAGAACTCCTCCACCTGCTTGGGGTGGCAGCTCTCGCAGTACCTGGGCGAGACCACGGCTGTAACCCTGTACCCAAAGTGGTCAAACCCCGAGGGGTCGTCCTCCTTTGCCTGGTGGCACACGTAGCACTTCACACCCACCTTGCTGTGCTTGCTCTCCTCCCACTGCTTCACTATGCCTGGCGTTACCGTGTCGTGGCAGCTCAGGCATGGAGCACCCGGCTCACGGAACTCCTCACCCGCCCCTGCTGTGAGCACCAGCAGGAGGGTGGAAACCAGAATCACCCACACAGAAGCTACCCCTCTCATTCTTCCACCTCATCCTCAACGTTCAGATAGACCAGCTGGAAGTCCACCACGTCCTCCAGCCCCTCCACCCGCCTGGAGATGCTGTGGAGCTCCTTGGTGGAGCTGCCCTCAAGGGTTATGGCTATCCCCCTTGAGCCCCTGCCCATAACCTCAACGCCCTCAATGCTCCTGAGAATCCTCTCAACCTCAGCCTCCCTGCCGGGCACCGCGACCACAACCGCTCCGGACACGGGCATGCTCACCACCTCACGCTTTTGACACCCTTATCTTGCACACCTTGTAGTCGGGCTCCGCAGCCTTTGACCAGCTCTCGGGCACGTCTATGGTGAGGTCGTTTATCAGCCTGTTCTCATCAAACCAGGGCACGAACACCATGCCCGGCTGAGCACGCTCTGTAACCCACACGGGGAGCACTATGCTCCCCCTGGGCGACTCTATCTTCAGGGAATCGCCGCTGGAAACCCCGAGCCTGTACGCATCCGTGGGGTGCACTTCAACGTACGCAGCAGGGTTGAGCTCCCGCAGCAGGCGCACCCGCATGGTCATCGTACCCGTATGCCAGTGCTCTATGACCCTGCCCGTGTTCAGCACGAAGGGGTAGCTCTCGTCTGGCATCTCGTAGTCTAAGGTGGGTGTCAGCGCCCTGATAACCGCCTTGTCCTTGGTGTTCTTGAGCTTGTGCTCCCCGTAGTAGTTGATGGGACCGGGGTAGCCCACCTCCTCCATGTGCTGGTCGTAGAGGGTCACATACCCCGTGGCGTACCTCTTCCTATCCCTTCCGAAGACCCTGATGGCGTAATCGCGGGAGATGTAGCGCTTGCTGCTCCCGCGGTTCTCAAAGTCTGTGCTCGGGCACGGCCACTGCACCCCGCCCGCATGAGCCTTGAGCTTCTCGTAGGTGGCACCGTACAGGTCAACGTCTCTGCCCCTGGTGAGCACCCTGTACTCGTTCCAGGCTGCCTCTTCGGGGGTCATCTCGCCCCTCTTGACCCTGGGGTCGTCGTAGAACCCGAGCCCGTACACCTCAATGGTGTCCAGTATCTTCAGGGGCTCTTTCCTGTCCCTTACCGCATACCTGACCTTCCTGCCCAGCTTCTCGGCTATCCTCCTGGCAACCTCGTTTATCTGCCAGAAGTCGGGTCTGGCATCTCCAGGTGGCTCCACCAGCTTCTCGGTGAACTGGCTCCTCCTGTCGGTCTGCCCCATCACGCCCTCCTTCTCCACCCACATGGCGCTGGGAAGCACCACCGTCGCCACCTCGGTGGTGCGGTTCCAGTAAACGTCGCTCACCACCGTGAAGGCCTTCTTCATAGCCTCCGCATACCTGTCGCAGTTGGGCAGGCTCTGGGCGGGGTTGGTGGTGTTTATCCATATCGCCTTTATGTCCCCCTTCTCCAGACGCATGAACATGTCCACCGCTGGACCTGTGGGCTTGGTGGGCATCTGCTCAAACGGCACACCCCACACCTCCGCCACCTCCCTGCGGTGCTGCTCGTTGACGAGCGCCCTGTGCCCCGGCAGGATGTGGGTTAAGCCGCCCTGCTCCCTGGTACCACCGCAGGCGTTGGGCTGCCCCGTGAGGCTCAGGGAGTCGCACCCGGGTTTGCCTATCTTGCCGGTGAGCAGGTGCAGGTTGTGAACCTGGCAGTTGAGCTCCACACCCTGGGTGCGCTGGTTCAGCCCCATGGTCCACATGCTCAGCGCCGAGTAGCCCCTGCGTCCGAACCACCTGGCTGCGAGGCGTATGTCCTCGGCATCCACGCCCGTGATGTCCTCCACCTTCTCGGGGGCGTAGTCCTGCAGGAACTCCGTGAAGGCGTCAAGGTCCATCTCCTCCCCCTTGGGTCCAAGCCCTACTCTGAAGGTGCAGTACTTCAGGTGCTCGTGGTCAACCATGTCCTCCTCTATTATCACGTACGCCATTGCGTTCAGCAGGTACATGTCGGTGCCGGGCTTGAACTTCAGGTGGAGGTCTGCATACCTCGCCGTTGGCGTGGTTCTGGGGTCTGCCACAATCACCCTTACCCTATCCGGGTAGGCGCTCTTCCTGTCTATGACCCTGCGGAAGAGCATGGGGTGCTGCTCAGCCGTGTTTGAGCCTATGATGAATATTGTGTCGGCGCTGTCAATGTCGTCGTAGCTTCCTGCAGGCTCGTCGGCGCCGAAGGTGTTCAGATACCCGCCCACCGCTGAAGCCATGCACAGCCTGGGGTTGCCCTCAACGTTTGCAGTGCCTATTATCCCCTTGAAGAGCTTGTTCGCCGCGTACGCCTCCTGGGTGGTGTTCTGCCCAGAGCCGTACCAGGCAACGCTGTCGGGACCGTACTCCTCTATGTACTTGGCAAAGGTGTCCGCGATTAACTCAAGTGCCTCCTCCCAGCTCACCTCCTTGTAGGTACCGTCCTCCTGCCTGACTAAGGGCCTGGTAAGGCGCTCCTTCCCGCCCCCGCCGTACATTATGTGGGGCAGTGAGTACCCCTTCAGGCACAGCCTGCCGAAGTTTATGGGTGAGCTGGCGTCGCCCTTTACAGAAACAACCCTGCCTCCGCGAACCCCCACCAGAACCGTGCACCCGGTGCCGCAGAACCTGCACTG
>WANG01000175.1 GCA_015521945.1 Candidatus Hydrothermarchaeota archaeon | reverse complement strand
GGCTCCCTGAGCACCTCACGCTCAATAACCAGCTCCTCCTCGGGCTTCTCCACCTCCTCCTCAAACATCGCAGCCTCTCTCAGCTTCTCCAGCCTCTCCTCAATGGCACGCTTGCGCTCCTCCTTCTCCCTCTCAAGCCTCTCCTGCATCCGCTCAACAGCTTCCTCCTGCTCCCGCTGAACCAGGGCGAGCTCCTGGGCTCTCCTGGCAACGCTCTCGGCACTGGTAACCGTCAGCTCTCCTAAGCGCTCCACCAGCCTCACGAGTATGTTGGTCATCTCACCTACCTGCTTTCACCTCTACCTCAATCTCCCTGAGGAACTTCTCGGGGTCGGAGTAGTACCTGTTGAACACCGCCGAGACCTCCGTGATGTCGGTTATGTTATTCTTCACCATCCATGATAAAACTTTCTCCCTTCTCCTGAACTCCTCCTCAAGCTCGGCGGTGCTTATGCCCTTCAGGCGGGCGAGCTTCTGCTTGACCACGCTCGGCTGCCCCGTTGACACCAGCTTATCCGGCTTGGGGCGCCACTCGTACAGGTTGTTCAGCCTGACACCGCCACGCTCGTTGCTCACCACCTCGGCTATCTCGGTGATCCGCCTGAGGGTCTTCCCCCTGTGGTATATCTTGTTCTGCATGATTATTATGTCCAGGGCGGGGAGCATGATTTCGGGCACCTCCATGGGCGGGTTGGTCAGCCTGACCAAGGTCTCCCTCGCGGAATTCGCGTGCACCGTGCCCATGCACCCGTCGTGCCCCGTGTTCATGGCTGTGAACAGGGTTCTCGCCTCCTTCCCCCTCACCTCACCCACGATTATCCTGTCGGGGCGCATCCTCAGGCAGTTCTTAACCAGGTCGTCCATTGTAACCTCGCCCTCCCCCTCAACGTTCGGGGGTCGGGTCTCAAGCCTGACCACGTGCTCCAAGGGCAGGGTGAGCTCCGCGGTGTCCTCAATGGTTATAACCCTCTCGGTCTCGGGTATGAAGGAGCAGAGCACGTTCAGGGTGGTGGTCTTTCCAGAGCCGGCGCCTCCCGCGGCGAGTATGTTGCCGGGTTTTATGCCCAGCCCCTCAACCGCAAGCCACAGGTAGGCGGCGACCTCCACGCTCAGGGTGCGCAGCTTTATCAGGTTCACCACCGTCAGCGGGCTGGCTCTGAACTTCCTGATGGTCAGGGAGGGACCGTCAAGGGAGATGGGTGGTATGGTGGCGTTGACCCTTGAGCCATCCGAGAGGCGGGCGTCAAGCAGGGGCGAGGACTTGTCAATCCTCCTGCCCACAGACACCGCTATCTTCTCAATAATCCTGACTATAGCCTCATCGGTATCAAACACCAGGTTGGTTCTGCACATCCCGTACTCCCTGTGGTTCACGTACACTGGCTTGCCCGTGCCTATAACCATTATGTCCTCAAGCTGGTCATCACCGAGCAGGAACTCAAGGTGGCTGTACCCCACCATGTTGTTCACAACTATCTTCGCGATATCCTTGCGCCTTGACAGCTGAACCTGGGGGAAGAACTGCTCTATGACCTCCAGCACCTTCTTCATGAACACCCGCTTGCGCTCCTCACGGTCGGGTATGCTCTCCGGGTCTATGTCTATCTCCCTGACCGCCTTGTTCTCAATCTCCTCCACCAGCTTCATCTCAGCGGGCGTCAGCTCGGGAATGGGCACCACGTACAGGGGGTTCTTCTCATCCTTCTGGAGCAGTATGGTGCGCTGGGAGTTCTGGTCAAGGACACGCTCCTCAGCCACCACCTCCCCTGCGGTTTTTCTCGCCTTCTTTGGCAGAATCCTGCTGAGAAGCCTCTCGGGGTCTATGTAGTACTCCCTGATGTACCTCCCTACCTCCTCAATGCTCCTTAGGTTGTTCTTTACCAGGTACTCCAGCACCTGCTTCCTGCGGGCAATCTCCTCATCCACCTTCCTGACGGGCACGCCCCTGAGCTCGGCTATCCTGTTCTTGAGCATGCAGGGCACGCCTGTCTGCTTGATGGTGTCTTCCTTCGGGTCCCACTCGTAGATGATGTTGAGCTTCACCTCCCCGTCCTCTATGCCCACCACCTCGGCTATCTCCGTAATCCGCCTGATTACCTTCCCCTTGTAGGAGAAGCGGTTCTGCATGAATATGAAGTCAAGGGAGGGTATCATTATCTGGGGCACGTTCATGGGGGCGGAGGTGAGTCTGGTCACGGTCTCACGGGCGGTGTTTGCGTGCAGCGTACCCAGGCACCCGTTCTGCCCCGTGTTCATGGCGGCGAGCAGGGTTCTCGCCTCCTTCCCCCTCACCTCACCCACGATTATCCTGTCGGGGCGCATCCTCAGGCAGTTCTTAAGGAGCAGCTCCATGCTCACCTCGCCCTTGCCCTCAACGTTGGGGGGTCGGGTTTCAAGGCGTATCCAGTGGGTTATGGGGAGCTGAAGCTCTGCGGTGTCCTCAATGCTTATAACCCTGTCGCTTGGGGGTATGAAGCTGCCCAGGCAGTTCAGGGTGGTGGTCTTTCCGCTGCTTGTGCCCCCGCTCACCAGGAAGTTCGCCGGCTTTACCCCGTACCCCTCAACCATCAGCCACAGGAAGGCTGCAAGCTCCGTGTTCATGGTGCCGAAGTTTATTATGTCCACCACGGTGTACGGGTCCTTCCTGAACTTCCTGATGGTCAGGGAGGGACCGTCTATGGAGACTGGCGGTATGGTGGCGTTGACCCTTGAGCCATCCGGCAGGCGGGCGTCAAGCAGCGGGGAGGTCAGGTCCACCCTCCTGCCGATGGTTCTCGCTATGCGGTTTATTATCCTCTCAATCTCGGCATCGCTCTCAAAGATTATGTTGGTCCTGCACATCCCGTGCCTGCGGTGGTAAACGTAAACGTGCTTTCCCGTGCCTATGACCATGACCTCCTCAAGCTGGTCGTCGTTTAGCAGGGGCTCCAAGAGGCCGTACCCCACCATGTTCTGCACTATAAGCTCGGCGAAGTCGTGCCTCCTCTCGGGGGGAATCTGGGGGTACTTCAGGTCTATTAGAGCCTCAACCTCCCTGAGGAAGGTGGCGCGCCTCTTCTCGCGGTCAAGTATCATGTCGGGGTCTATGTTTATCTCAATGACCGCCCTCCGCTCCAGGTCCTTGAGCACCTGCTTGTCCTCCGCCGTCAGCTCGGGAAGGCGCACGATGTAAATCGGAAGCTTCTCACCCTCCCTGCGCAGAATCCTGTAGCTCTCTCCCTCCTCAACAACCTGCCCCTCAAGCTCCTCCTCTGTCTGCCTTATCTTGTCAAAGCTCTCAATGTAGCTCCCCGCCTGGGATAGCAGCTCCCCCAGGATGCCCCCCATGGCAGGCTGACCGTTGTTTCTGGGTCTGGCAGTGGCAAGCTGGTTACTCCTCTTCTTCCTCCTCTTCTGAAAGTCAAAGAAGTTGTACGCCAACCTCACCAGCCTCTCT
>WANG01000174.1 GCA_015521945.1 Candidatus Hydrothermarchaeota archaeon | reverse complement strand
GCTCTTCAGGTGCTCCCCCATGACCTTCACCCCCTTACCCCCCGTAAGTCCAGCAGGCTTAACCGCCACCTCCCCCTCAAAGGAGTCAATAAACTCGGCCGCCTCTCCTGGGTCTGTAAAGCTGGCGTAGCGCACGTTGCCGGGGATGCGGTACCTGCTCATCAGCTCCCTGCAGAAGCTCTTGCTCCCCTCCACCATCGCCAGCCTCTTCCTGGGACCCATGCAGGGCACTCCCGCATCCGCCAGCCTGTCAGCCACCCCGGCGCACAGGGGAGCCTCGGGACCCACGACCGCAAGCTCAACGCCCCACCGCTCAGCCGCCTCCGCCACCCTCTCAACCTCCGTCTCCTTTGCTATCTCGGCATCCCGGCAGAGGCGGAGGATGCCCGGGTTCCTGTTGCCCATGAAGGCGTACAGCTCCACCTCAGACCTGCACAGCGCCTCCGCTATGGCATGCTCCCTTGCACCGCCGCCTACCAGCATCACCTTCATGTCTTACCCTCCTGCAAACACTGGTAAGAACTCCCACTTAAACTTTAACCCCCAGGGCATCCATAGCTTGCCTGCTCATCTCAGCACCCGCCATGAAGGCTCTGAGCCTCTCCCTCAGCCTCTGCCCCAGCATCCTGAGGGTGTACTCCTCGTGCTCAAACTCAAACCCGTACTCAACCTCCCAGAGCACCAGGAACTCGGGGGGCGACGGCGGAAACACGCGCTGCACCCCCGGCTTCAGAGCCTCCTCAATCTCCTCCACCCCTATCTCTCCAGCACCGGCGAGCAGCACGGCGGTGCACATCCTGCGCACCATCTCCCTCAGGAAGCTCTCCCCCCTGAAGGTGAGCACCACCACACCCCCAGCGCGCTCCGCCCTGACCTCCAGCAGGTGCCTCTCCGGGTTCCTCTCCCTGTCGCAGGTGAAGCTGTGGAAGCTGTGCCTGCCCACAAGCACCCTGCAGGCTCTCTCAATCCTGCTCATGCTGTACCCCTCATCGGGGGCAAAGTAGCGGTAGGTCCTGGAGAGCGCCGAGTACCTGGGGTGGAAGTCCCTGTCCACCTCCCTCACCCCCAGCACCCTTATCTCCTCCGGCAGGTAGGCGTTGAAGGCTCTGGGGGGAAGGTGGCGGGGAAGCTCAAAGGCGAAGACGTTGCCCAGGGCGCTCACACCCCTGTCGGTTCTGCCGGCGCTCTTGAACCACTCCCCCGCTCCGAACCTGCGGAGCACCCTCAGGAGCTCACCCTCCACGGTGCGCACGCCCCTCTGCCTCTGGGAGCCGTGGAAGGCGTGGCCCTCGTAGTAAACCTTCGCCGCGAACCTCCTCAGGTGCACGCTCCGCACCTCCTGCACCCGGGGAAGCACTCCGGCGAGGCTTCCCCCGCGAGGTACCTGCGGTACTCCTCCTCAAAGAAGCCTCTGGAAATGCGCACGTCTATGCACTCCCAGGGGAGCTCCCCAGAGAGCTCACGCTCCGGCGCTGGAGCCCTGCGCCACTCCCCGCTGCCCCTCCTGTGCACCCCGAGCAGCACCTCCCCCAGCTCCCTGCCGCCCCTCGCTATGACCGCCTGAACCCAGGAGGCTCTGGGGCTTTCGCCCTCCACCTCTACGCCCCCGAGCAGCTTCCTGAAGAGCCGGAACCTGCGCCTGAGCTCCCCGACACCCGCGAAGCCGCACCGCTGCAGGGGGGTGTGGGGCTTGGGTATGAAGGGGCTCAGGGAGACCCTCACCCTGCCCCTGAAGGCTTTCGCAACTTCCCGCACGAGCGCCGCAGCAGCCTCAAGGTGCTCCCTCCTCTCCCCCGGAAGCCCGTACATCATGTACAGCTTGAGGTTTCTCACCCCAGCCTCCGAGCACATCCTTACCGCCTCCATCAGCACATCATCGGTGAGGCGCTTGTTCAGCCTCAGCCTCAGCTCCTCGCAGCTCTCGGGGGCGATGGTTACGGTGCGCTGCCCGCTCCTGACCAGCATCTCCAGAAACTCTGAGGTGAGGGCGTCCGCTCTGAGGGAGGGCGCCGAAACCTGCATCCTGACATCGGAGAGCACGCCGGTGAGCCTCTCAAGGTGGGCGTAGTCGGTAACGCTGGCACCCAGGAGGGCAACCTTCCTCACCTCGCTATCCGCCCACTCCCGCACGAGAGCCTCAACCTCCCCCACATCCCTCTCCCGCCTGGGCCTGAAGATGTAGCCCCCGAGGCAGAACCTGCAGGAGCGCGTGCACCCCCGTGCCACCTCCAGCAGGTAGCTCTCCCCGAAGGCTCCCGCCTCGCTCACCACCTGGTGAACCGGGAGGGGGGCAAGCTTCTCCGCGAGCACCCTGGTGGCGTGCTCCTTCACCCCTGGAACGTAGAAGTAGTCCAGGGAAGCCAGCTCCTCCAGCACCTGCGAGCGCTCCCCCGCGTGCAGCGCCTCCACCACCTCCCCCACGCCAGCCTCCGCCTCACCTATGTAGAAGGCGTCAACAAAATCTGCGAGGGGCAGGGGGTTCACGGCGCAGGGGCCGCCTGCCAGCACCACCTGCCTCCTCTCCCCCCTGTAAAGGGGCACACCCCCACGCTCAAGCATGGAGAGGAGGTTCAGGGCATCCGGCTCAAACTGCCAGCACACCGCTATGACCTCAAAGTCGCGCAGCGGGGAGCGGGTCTCAATGCTCCTGACCCCCTCGTGCACGTCCAGGTAGAAGCGCTCCGCGTACACCTCCTCCCGCTGGTTGAGCATGGCGTACACTATCTGCATGCCCAGGTTGGCAACACCCGCGCGGTAGCGCTGCGGGTACACCAGAGCCACCCTGAGCTTCCCTCTTGGGTTCTTTACAATGGCGTTCCTTTCCCTCACGAGTTTCATTCCAGCCATGGTCAAAATGAAAGGTGAGCGGACTCGGCGGGATTTGAACCCGCGATCTTCGGCTTAGAAGGCCGACGCCCTGTCCAGGCTAGGCTACGAGTCCCTCAGATTTAAGGCAGGGATGCTGTTGAAAACAATTTCTGCACGCTACGGGCACACACAGGAGGTTAGCTCCTCTATGGTCTGAGAGAGAAGCTCATCCCCGGTATCAAGAATCTCCAGCACCTTATCGCTCTTAAGCCTGTAGTAAACCTCCCTGCCGTCCCTCCTGGCTGCCACGATTCCGCACTCCTTGAGCATGCGCAGGTGCTGGGACACCGTGCTCTGCTTGAGGTTGAGACGCTCCATCATCGCCGAAACGTTGCTCTCACCCTCACGCAGAAGCTCAAGTATCCTCAGCCTGGTGGGGTCAGCGAAGACCTTGAAGGTCTTTGCCTTCAGCTCAAGCCACCTCTGCTCCACCATGCTATACCTCTGAACCTCACAGGTTAAATCTATTTCCCCGCCATGCCTGGTGCAGTTAGTTGAGAGCGCCCCATTAACAAAGTTTAAATATGAGGGGGTAGTAGTTGCTACCACTAATAATGGGGGTAAACATGATGAGTGCTACAAACGCTGTGGACCTGGCTACAAGGGTGGATGAGGTTGGCTTCCCCGAGTTTACGGCGAAGCTGATAGGGGACGTTTTTGATGCTTTGGTGGCTGCCATGATAAGGCAGCAGGAGGCGTAT
>WANG01000173.1 GCA_015521945.1 Candidatus Hydrothermarchaeota archaeon | reverse complement strand
CGGCACAGCTCGGGGTTATCTTAGGGATGCTGGCAACCCTGGGCGCTGCGGCGGCGCTGGTGTGGGGTGGTACGGTGGTGCTGGTGCTGCTTCTCGTCGGGTTCCTGGCGGCGAGGGTGGTGAGGGGGGAGCGCATGGACTTCATCCTTGAGATACCGCCCCTGAGGGTGCCCCACCTGAGCAACATAGCCGTTAAAACCCTGGCGAGGATGGAGTGGTACCTGAGGGAGGCGGTGCCCCTCTTCATCCTGGGCACCCTCCTGCTCTTCGTGCTTGACCTCACCGGGGGGCTTAAGGTGATAAGGGATGCCGCCTCCCCGGTGGTGGTAACCATGCTGGGGCTGCCCCCGGAGGCTACCGACGCCTTCATCGTGGGCTTCCTGCGGCGGGACTACGGTGCCGCCGGCCTGTTTGCGCTGGCTTCCCAGGGCATGCTCTCCCCGGTTCAGACGGTGGTGGCGCTGGTGACCATAACCCTCTTCGTGCCCTGCATCGCCAACACCCTCATAATAGTCAAGGAGCGGGGACTGAGGGTGGCGATTGGCATAGTGGGCTTCATCTTCCCCTTCGCCTTCCTGGTGGGCAGCGTGCTCAACCACATACTGCGCACCCTGGGGGTGAGATTCTGAAGTGCCCCCTCTGCGGATGCGAGTTTGAGGAGGGCAGAGAGGCGTGCTCCTCATGCCCCCTATCAGGGTGCGGACACACCTGCTGCCCCGAGTGCGGGTACCCCATCCCGGGGGAGTCAAAAGTATTAAGCTTCCTGAGGCGCATAGCTGATAGAGTCAGAGGGAGGCTGTAGTGTGCACGGCGGCAGGAGGAAGCGTCTGGAGGAGCTGCTGGAGGGTATATGGACCCTGAGGGAGGCTGGAAGCTGCACCACCGGGGAGCTGAAGGCTCAGACGGGAGAAGCCGAAACCGAGGAGCTGCTTGAGGAGCTGCAGGATATGGGGATGGTGGTGCTCAGGGGGGAGCAGGTGGAGCTCACACCCGAGGGGGAGAGGCGTGCAAGGGAGATAGTGAGGAGGCACCGCCTCGCGGAGCGTCTGCTCAGCGACGTGCTGGAGCTGAGCGACCCCCTGGCTGAGAGCCACGCCTGCGAGTTTGAGCACCTCCTGAGCCCTGAGGTTACCGACAGCGTGTGCACCTTCCTGGGGCACCCTCCCACCTGCCCCCACGGCAAGCCCATACCCAGGGGAGAGTGCTGCTCAAGGTTCAGGAGGGAGGTCTCCCCCTTGGTCATGCCCCTGAGCGAGCTTGAGGTGGGAGCTGAGGCGAAGATAGTGTTCATCTCACCCAGGAGGCACTCCACCCTTGACCGGCTGGCGAGCCTGGGGCTGATACCCGGAAGCACCCTGCACCTCCACCAGAAGAGCCCGGCCTTCGTGGTGCGGGTGGGCGAATCTGAGGTCGCCCTTGACCCCGAGGTTGCCCGTGAGATATACGTAAAGCGCACCCGCAGGTAGCCGATTACTAAACTTTTACAACGTTGGCAATGGGAGTTAGGGGTAATGATTGACCTGTCTTTCCTCTCTATTCCAGTAATCCTCGTGGTTATCACCTACAACGCCATGTGGGTCATCTACTCCTTCGCCTCCCTTCTCCCGCGCCCCATAAGAAACCCCAGATACCCCACGCCTCCGCCTCTCTTCAACCCGAAGGTTACCATACTCATCCCCGCCAGAAATGAGGAGGAGGTTATAGTGAAGCAGGTGCGGGAGGCTATAGCCCAGACCTACTCCAACATTGAGCTGATAGTTGTGGCTCACAACTGCACCGACCGCACCTACGAGCTTGCCAAGCAGGAAGTTGAGCGGATGGGGCTCAAGCATGCTAAGGTGATTGACTACAAGACCGATGAGGCTGGAAAGGCGCTGGCGCTCAACAAGGGGGTGGAGGAGAGCACCGGGGACATAATCTGCGTGCTTGACGCGGGCTCAAAGATGGAGTACGACTACATTGAGAAGGCGGTGAAGCACTTTGAGAGGGGGTGCGCGGCGCTGCAGGGGAAGATCGTGGGGGAGAACCCGGAGTTTAACTTCCTCACCAAGATGCAGGATGTGGAGTTCAGGGTGTTCTTCAACATATTCTGCAAGGGGAGGTACAACCTGGGGA
>WANG01000172.1 GCA_015521945.1 Candidatus Hydrothermarchaeota archaeon | reverse complement strand
CTGGCGTGGGGTGTACGTTGAGAGGCACCTGCTTGAGGAATGGGAGGTGGCGAAAGTAAGGGCTGGGGTTTTCTAAGCTGGGAGGATGGGGCTTATAGCAGCTGCTCCAGAGCTTCCGGGGTGCTCTGCCTTCGGAGGTCCCAGAGGAGGCGCTCAGGGAAATTAAGACCGCCGTGAAGCTCTTGCTGGAGGCTGTCCTGGAGGCGTTAGCTGGCAGCGGGACGGGCAAGCGCTATCCTCCGCAGAGCTATGCCCGTTTGCGTGTTTCTTACCCTGATTCAGCAGAGTTCAGGGTGAGGGTGCGCATTCCCAGCGTGTCACGCAAAATCTTGCTTTTACAATACCCTCTGCTCCCCCACCAAACGCCAGGCAAACCACTGCACAGGCGGAGTGTCTGGCAGCAACCCCGCCCGGAGCAAAACCTTATATATCGGTATGACATACTACGTAAATACGTAATACTATATTATGCACGAGGTGGTGGAAAATGCACATACCGGATGGATTTCTGCCCCTGAGTCATGCCCTGGTGTACATGGCTGTAGCCGCATTTTTTGTCTCCCGCGCCCTCAGGTGGGCGCGCAGCGGACTTGAAGAGGCTCCCATGCTCGCCACCCTTGCGGCTGGAATCTTCGCCATACAGGCGCTTAACATACCCGTACCCTGGGGAACCTCGGGGCACATGACGGGTGGAGTACTGGCATCAATCCTGCTTGGCTCACCCTGGGCGGGTGTGCTCATACTGAGCTTGGTGCTGGTGGTGCAGGCGCTTCTCTTCGCGGACGGCGGCATAACCGCACTGGGCGCCAACATACTGAACATGGGGGTAATCTCAAGCTTCGCTGGCTACTACACCTACCTGGCACTCAGGCGCAGAGCCGGCACAGCGGTGGCGAGCTTCGCCGGTGCGTGGCTCGGGATGATGCTCGCAGCCCTGGCAACCGCCGTTGAGCTCGGCATCGCCGGAACCTTTCCCCTGAAGGAAGGCATCATCTTCATGGGGCTCTACCATGCTGTCATAGGGGTTGTGGCAGAGGGCACCATGACGGCGCTCGTTGTAAGCACCGTGCTCAGGCTCATGCCGGGTAGTGCGGCATCTCCTGCAGGGAGGGATGCGGCATGAGAGCGGCTCCAGTAATTCTGGTGCTCCTGATATCGGTGCTCGCCCCCCTGCTGGCGTCCTCCAATCCCGACGGGCTGGAGTCAACCGCCGAGAAGCTTGGTGCCTCTGGCATGGAGACGGTCCTCCACCCGGCGCCCCTCGCCGACTACACCTTCCCCGGAATTCAGGGAGACCTCTCAGCCGTATTCGCCATGCTCACCGGCACGGGTGCCGTTCTCATCCTGGGGTTCCTGGCAGCGGAGGTGCTCAGAAGTGGCAGAAGCGGTGATTGAGGCCGTGGACCTCTGGTACACCTACCCGGACGGCACACGGGCTCTCAGGGGCGTCAGCATGAAGGTGCACGATAGTGAAGCGGTGGCTCTGCTGGGAGCCAACGGCGCCGGCAAGAGCACCCTGCTGAGGCACCTGAACGCCCTGCTGCGCCCGGCCTCGGGCAGGGTCGTGGTCTGGGGCAGGGACGCCGCAGAAGATCCCGCATGGGTGCGCAGGCAGGTGGGGCTGGTATTTCAGAACCCTGATGAGCAGCTCTTCGCGCCCAGCGTTGGTGAGGACGTGGCCTTCGG
This sequence comes from Candidatus Hydrothermarchaeota archaeon, assembly GCA_015521945.1. Taxonomy (GTDB): domain Archaea; phylum Hydrothermarchaeota; class Hydrothermarchaeia; order Hydrothermarchaeales; family BMS3B; genus JAADFH01. The sequence continues at coordinate 2,112 of WANG01000172.1, read as the reverse complement.
TCCGAGGAACCTGGGATTGCCCCGGGAGGAGGTGCAAAAGCGTGTGGAGGAGGCGCTCCGCACGGTGGGCATGGAGGGGTGTGAGGAGCGAGCCCCCCACCACCTGAGCTACGGGGAGAAGAAACGCGTGGCAATCGCCGGCGTGCTTGCCATGAAACCGCGTGTGCTCCTGCTGGACGAGCCCACCTCCGGGCTTGACCCTGCAGGCGCCGAGGAGCTGGCTGGGCTTCTGCAGAGGCTCAGGAGAAGGGGCATTACGCTGGTTGTGGCAAGCCACGACGTTGACCTGGTGCCTGAGCTGGCAGAGCGTGCGTACCTGCTCCACAGGGGCAGGGTGGTGGCAGAAGGCGCGCTGGAGGATGTGCTGTGCCCGGGAGTTGAGAGGTACAGCCTGCGCATGCCCTGCGCCGCCAGAATGCTGGACATGCTCAGGGGGATGGGGGTGAAGGTGAGGGTAAGGCTGAGACTGAAGGAGGCAGCGCGGGAGGTGGCCAGGCATATACCCGGGTGACCCTGGAGAAGCCCTGAAGAGCACGCCAGTGCATAGGGTTGACGCGAGAGCCAAGCTGCTGGCAGTGCTGGTGGTGATTCTGGCATGCGTGGTTATTGCGAGGGGAACCTCCGGCTTTCAGGGCAGGCTCCTCGCCATCGGGGTGCTTGAGGCGTACCTGCTTGCCCTTGCCCTGCTGGCTGAGCTTGACATGCGAGCCTTCTTCTCAAGGGTTGCCCTCGCCCTGCCCTTCGGGGGCAGCATAGCCCTGCTGAAGCCCTTCATTGAGCCGGGCACGCCCCTGCTCGTATTCTACGGCATGGAGGTGAGCAGGGAGGGCACCGAGAGCGGCGCACTTCTGCTCTCCGTTGTGGTGGTGAGCGTCTCGGCGATGGTGCTCCTCTCCTCCACCACCAGGATGCACGAGCTCGCCTCGGCTCTCCGCAGCCTTCGCTTACCCGGGAGCTTCCTAACCCTCACATTCATGACGGTGCGCTTCCTGCCCCTTTACATGAGGAGCCTTGAGGAGATACTCACCGCCCAGAGGAGCAGGGGCTTCTCCATCCGCCGTGCTCCCCGCACCCACGTCCTCCACACCCTGGCGAGTACCGCAGCCACGCTCTTCTTAAGAGCCTGCATCCATGGCAGGGAGGTGTACCTCGGGATGCTGAGCAGGGGGTACGAGCCCTGGGGGGCGCAGAGCGTGCCCGGCGGGAAGCTCAGGGCAGCGGACCTGGGGTTTGCGGCGACTGCGATGGCGGTGGCGGGCTCAGCTCTTGCGGTGGCTCTACACCCCCAGCTTCTGGCACAGCTCCTCAAGCTGCTCTAACCACGCCTCCTCCGTCAGGTTGGGGAAGGAGTAGGTGGCGTTCACCATGAAGTAGCGGTCTATGCTCAGGCTCTTTACGTCTGAGAAGTTCTTGAGCGTCTGGAAGGTCTGGTTCTCCAAATCAAGGTTGATCGCAAAAACTATGAGCAAATCAGGCTTGCCCTTTCCGTCAAAGCCCTCCCAGTCATCCTTGGTGAGCAGGTTGGTCGCCTCCACCACACCCACCCTGTGCGCCGGTATGCCGCGCTCCGAGGTGTACCTTATCGCATGCGCCGTGGCGATGATCGTGATGCCCGCCCTGCTCAGCCTCTCCACGAAGTCCATGAGGCGCTCATGCTCCGTTATCCTCGCCCCTATTGCCAGCGCAGGCTTTGAAGCCTGCCTTATTATCCTCGCCGCCTCATCGGCGCTAACTGGCCTTGCGTTCTTCGGCCCCGCCTCCATTGCAAAGCGCCAGGAGGTTGCCCTCATTTCCCTGCCTCCTTCTTCTTCATTATGAGCCTCTCAAGCATCGTCGGGTCTGGAATCTTCCGCTCCTTCCAGCCCTTCTCCCTGAGAATCTCCAGAATCTCCTCCTTCATGTTGAAGGGTATGTCGCTCTCGGTGCGCACGTACAGGTGCAGGTCCTCGGGCATGCTGCCGAAGTGGCGCCTGTGCAGGTCTATGTAGTGCGCCAGCTTTATCTGCCTGCCCTTGGTTGTGTCGTTGGGGCGCATCACCAGCTTGGCTATCGCCACCATCGCTTCCTCCTTGCTCTCGGCAACGTAGGCGAGGTGCTCTGGTGCAGGGTCTG
>WANG01000171.1 GCA_015521945.1 Candidatus Hydrothermarchaeota archaeon | reverse complement strand
TGCAGCGGTGCACCTCTCAAAGCCCTTCTCCCGTGAGGAGCTTCTGAGGGCTGTGAGGTGCGCCCGCCTCAGAAAGGTTTATAACCCCCAGGATGCAAGAGCATGGGATGGTGATGCGGATGGATGAGGTGCGCAGCGTCAGGTACGAGTGCAGGTATGCCGGTGCGGGACTCACCCACTACTCCATGAACGACGAGGAGTCCCCCTTCTGAGCCCTGGCTCCAGCGGGGTTGAAGATGCAGGAGTTTGAGGCTGGAGGCAGGAAGCTCTGGCTTGAGCCCGAGAGCGTTTTCTGGGGGTGGGGCGAGCGGGAGGAGCTTGAGGAGTTCTACCTCAGGGTGCGGGATACCTTAGAGGCGGAGATGCGGGCTCTGAGGTATGGGGTTGAGCCCGTGCTCATGTACCTCAACGTAACCGACGCCTGCAACTCCTCCTGCGCTTACTGCTACCTCCCCAGGGAGCACAGGGAGAGGGGCAGGAGCATGAGCCCCGAGGAGCTCAGGGAGGCTCTGGATATTGCCGCCGGGAGGCTCAGGGCGGTGGTGTTTCACGGGAGCGAGCCCATGCTCCAGAAGGGGCTGCTGATGGAGGTGATGGACGACTACCGGCACGAGCTGGAGTTCGGGATTCAGACCAACGGCACCCTCCTGTCCCGGGAGGATGCGGAGTACTTCATGGAGAGGGGGGTGAGCGTGGGAATCTCCTTGGACTCCCCGAGGGAGGAGGTCAACGACTCCCTGCGGGGACGGGGGCACTTCGCCAGGGTTTCACGGGTGCTGGAGTGGCTCTCCGGCTACCCGGGGGTGTGCGTGATTACCACCATAACCTCTGAGAACCACGCCCACCTGGCTGAGATGGTGGAGTTCCTGCACTCAAGGGGGGTTGGCAGGTGTCTCATGAACCCTGTGCGGGGCACCCAGGAGGGTGGCAGAAGGCTCATGCCCGGAGCCGAGGAGATGAGCAGGGGCTTCATAGCCGCCGTGGAGCGTGCCATAGAGCTGACCAAGAGCACGGGCAGGAGGATAGTGGTGGGGGACTTCGCCAACGTGATGCTGGGCATCCTCGCACCCTCGGCGAGGGTGCTGATGTGCGACATCTCGCCATGCGGTGCGGGAAGGCGCTTCTTCGCGGTCACCGCCGATGGCACCGCCTACCCCTGCGGGGAGTTCATAGGGATGCGGGAGTTTGCGGGCGGAAACCTGCTGGAGAGGGGGCTGGAGGTGCTGGAGTCGCCTCCCTTCGGCGCGGTGAGGAGCAGGAGGGTGGAGGAGATTGAGGGGTGCTCCTCCTGCATGTTCAGGCACATCTGCGGCAACCCCTGCCCTGCGGAGCTGCACGCCATGCATGGCAGCATGAATGTCAGAAGTCACTATTGCGAGTACTATGTGAGGATGGTGAGGCACGCCTTTGAGGTGATCGTGAGAGGTGACACCTGGCAGGTGCTGCGAAGGGAAGCCCTCAGGAGGAGATATGGAAGAGAGCCAGAGGCTGCAGCAGGAGTTTGAGCGCCTCCTGCAGGAGCTCAGGGAGAGAGCCCACGAGGGGTGCGGTGTGTGCAGCTCCAAGATTGCGGAGCTGGAGTACTGGCTCAGGGAGCTCAGGGAGGCCGTGGAGGAGCGCAGGGTGGTGATGGAGAGGTACGGTGGCACGGGGGTGCTTGAGGGGAAGCTGAGAGCCACGGAGAGAACGGAGTTCATGGCGGTGGAGATGCTGGAGGAGCTCTCTGAGGAGATGAGCAGGCACTTGGAGGGAGGCGGATGATCTCGGGTGTGTGCAGCATCTGCGGCAAGTCAGCAGTGCACACCTGCACCCTGTGCGGCAAGCCCGTGTGCGGGCTGCACTTCCAGAGGGGGGCGTGCACTGCCTGCCTCTCAGGAAAGAGCATGGAGGTTGAGTGAATATGGTGGAAGAGATTGAGAAGATTCGCCTTAGCTGCCCAGGCAGCGAGGAGATAAAGCGCCCAAAGCCGGAGTACGTGCGCTGCCCCAAGTGCGGGGCTGAGGTGGAGATCTGGAGCGATGAGACCGAGGCGGAGTGCGAGGAGTGCGGGACCATAGTCAGGAAGACGCGGGAGAACCTGTGCATAAACTGGTGCGAGTACGCCGAGAAGTGCGTGGGCAGCGAAAAGCTTAAAACCCTGCGCGGGGATTAGTTTCACAGCTGGGCTGTTCCAGCGTTACCTTCTGCCCGAGGTTGCAGGATGCGCAGCGTGATTGTTCACAAGGAGGAGCTTGCGCCAGGTTACAAGCTCTTTGTAATTCGCTCCCCTCAGGTGGCGAAGAAGATTCAGCCGGGGCAGTTTGTAATGGTGAGGGTGCACGAGAAGGGCGAGCGCATCCCCATGACCGTTGCCGACTTTGAGCGTGAGGCGGGCACCATAACCATGGTGGTGCACGAGGTGGGGAAGACCAGCAGGATGCTGGCGGGCTTGGAAGTCGGGGATGAGATTCTTGACCTCCTCGGTCCCTTAGGCAAGCCCAGCGAGATTCGCTACTACGGCAGCGTGGTCGGTGTATGCCGGCAGGGCACGGCGGGAGCGCTCTACTCCATACTCAGGGCGCTCAAGCAGGCTGGCAACAGGGTTACCGTGATAATGGGGGCGAAGAGCAGGGAGTACATAATCTTTGAGGAGCGCATGCGCGGCTTCTGCGATGAGGTGGTCGTAGCAACCGACGACGGGAGCGCTGGCATGAAGGGGTACGCCGTGGCTGCGCTGAGGGAGTACCTGAAGAAGAACAGGGTGGACTACATCCTTGCCATAGGTCCCACGAAGATGATGAAGACCGTCGGGAGGATTGCAAAGGAGCACGGAATCAGGGCGACCGCAAGCCTGGGGGCGATAATGCTGGACGGCACCGGGATGTGCGGCGCCTGCAGGGTCACGGTTGCAGGAAGCACCAAGTTCGCCTGCGTTGATGGTCCTGAGTTTGATGCCACGGAGGTGGACTTTGACGAGCTGCAGCGCAGGCAGGAGTTCTTCAGGGAGGAGGAGCGCCTTTCCTTTGAGCTGTACGAGGAGGGAACATGAGGGATAAGCGGGTGCCGATGAGGGAGCTCTCTCCTGAGGAGAGGGTGAAGAGCTTCGCCGAGGTTGCCTTAGGATACTCGGCAGAGGAGGCGATGCTTGAAGCCAAGCGATGCCTGCAGTGCAGGGACAAGCCCTGCGTCACCGGGTGCCCCGTGGGCATAGATATCCCCGCCTTCGTGCAGGCGATACGTGAGGGTGAGTTTGAGAGAGCCATTGCGGTGATAAGGGAGAGCAACTACCTGCCGGGAATAACCGGCAGGGTGTGCCCCCAGGAGAGGCAGTGCGAGGCCAAGTGCAGGCTTGGCAGGCGCTATGAGCCCCTGGCAATAGGCGCCTTAGAGCGCTTTGCCGCGGACTGGGAGCGGGCGAGGGGGGTTAGGAAGCCTGCCAAGGCCGAGAGCACCGGCAGGCGGGTGGCTGTGGTTGGCTCGGGGCCTGCGGGTCTGACGGTGGCAGCCTACTTAGCTGAGCGGGGGCACGGCGTAACCATCTTTGAGGCGCTTCATGAGCCGGGAGGGGTGCTCGCCTACGGCATACCCGAGTTCCGATTACCGAGAGAGGTGCTGAATGCAGAGGTGGAGTACGTCAGGAGCCTGGGCGTGGAGATTGAGACCAACGTGCTCGTAGGCGCCACCTACGACATAGACGAGCTGTTTGAGCTCGGCTACAGCGCCGTCTTCCTGGGCACGGGTGCAGGGCTGCCCCGCTTCTTGGGCATACCGGGGGAGAACCTGAACGGCATATACTCGGGCAACGAGTTCCTGTTTCGCATAAACCTCATGAAGGCGTACCTCTTCCCTGAGTACGACACTCCAGTTAAGGTGGGGGAGAGGGCGGTGGTGATAGGCGCGGGCAACGTCGCCATGGATGCGGCGCGCTGCGCCGCCCGCCTGGGTGCGGAGGTGCAGGTGCTCTACCGCAGGAGCGAGGCTGAGATGCCAGCACGCAGGGAGGAGGTGAGGCATGCCCGCGAGGAGGGCATAAGCTTCAGGTTTTTGACTCAGCCTGTTGCCTTCTTGGGCGAAAGTAGGGTTCATGCCGTGCGCTGCCTGCGGTGCGAGCTGGGGGAGGCGGATGAGAGCGGGCGCCGCTCTCCTGTGCCAGTGGCGGGGTCCGAGTTTGAGGTTGAGGCAGATACGGTGGTGATAGCGATAGGGCAGAGCCCCAACCCGATAATAGCGATGAAGCACCCCGAGATTGAGACCACCCCCAGGGGCACCATAGTGGTGGACGAGCATGGAAGAACCTCCAGGGAGGGGGTCTTCGCGGGCGGTGATATAACCACGGGACAGGCGACGGTTATCGCCGCCATGGGTGCAGGAAAGCGCGCCGCCAAGGCGATGCATGAGTATTTGATGGAGCTTTAAGCCCGCGCCCTGCAGGAAAAAATATATTACCCGCCGCAAGATTTGGGTGAGTAGCAAAGCAGCAGGAGGTAGCGCTTATATCCAAGAAGGTGCTGGTAACCTGTGCCCTGCCCTACGTGAACAACGTGCCCCACATAGGCAACATCGC
>WANG01000170.1 GCA_015521945.1 Candidatus Hydrothermarchaeota archaeon | reverse complement strand
GAGCTCAGGAGGCTGCTTGAGAGTGCGGGCATACCCGCGGTGGTGGTGAGCCACGACCGCAGCGAGGTTGAGGCGCTGCGAGCGAAGGTGGTGGAGATGCACGGTGGCAGGGTGGTGAGCAGGAGCAGGCTCGCCGTGGTGGAGGCTACGGCATGATCGGGGTGAGCATGCACAATCCTGCGCTCAAAAGGGCACCTGTGATTTACGACACCACCCTCAGGGACGGGGAGCAGATGCCGGGGGTGCGCTTCTCTGTGGAGCAGAAGCTGGAGATTGCGGGTGCGCTGGAGGAGGCTGGCGTACCAGAGATTGAGGCAGGCTTCCCCGCGGTCTCGGAGGAAGAGGCGAGGGCAGTTGAGGCGGTGGCTGAGAGCACCTCTGCGAGAACCTCGGCTCTTGCGAGGGTGAGGAGGGGAGACATAGATGCCGCTGCAGAGGCGGGGGTGGAGAGGGTGGTGCTCTTCACCTCTGCCAGCGAGCTGCACCTGAGGTATAAGCTTAAGATGGGCTTCTCCGAGGTGCTGGAGCTGAGCGTGCGCGGGGTTGAGTACGCTAAGGAGCGGGGGCTGAGGGTTTCGCTGAGCGCCGAGGATGCCACCCGCACGGAGCTTGAGAGGCTGCTGCGCCTCTACAGGTGCGCCGCTGAGGCGGGGGCGGAGAGGGTGCACATCGCAGACACGGCGGGTGCAGCCTCACCCGAGGCGCTGGGGCGCATAGTAAGAGCGGTTAAGGCGGAGCTCAGGGCGCAGGTGTGCGTGCACTGCCACAACGATTTCGGGCTTGCAACCGCCAACTCGCTCGCTGGAGTAAGAGCGGGCGCCGAGGTGGTGGCGGTTACGGTGAATGGCATCGGGGAGAGGGCGGGGAACGCTGCCCTGGAGGAGGTGGTGGCAGCCCTGCACCTTCTCTACGGCGCGGACACTGGGGTAAAGCTGGAGAGGCTGAGCGAGCTCTCGGAGCTGGTGCAGAGGTGCTCGGGGGTGAGGCTGCAGCCCCACAAGGCGGTGGTGGGTGCCAACGCCTTTGCCCACGAGTCGGGAGTGCACGTGGCGGCGGTGCTGGAGCACCCCCTCACCTACGAGCCCTACCTGCCGGAGCTTGTGGGCAGAGAGCGCAGGCTGGTGCTGGGGAAGCACTCGGGGAGAAGGGCGGTGGAGGCGATGCTGAGCTCCGCGGGAGTGCCCCCGAATCCTGAGCTGGTGAGCGCCGTGCTGGAGGAGCTTAAAGCGGGGTCGTGCATCCCCGGGAGGGAAGAGGTAAAAAAGGTGCGGGGGCTTATTATCCCCCATGAGGGTGAAGAGAGGCGGAGCCGCAGCATGGCGGGTTGAGGAGGATACCCTGATAGTTGAGGGCGAGTTTTATGCGCTCAGCTCCGGGATTAACGGCGGATTCGGCAGGGTTGAGCACCTGTTCAACCACACCGTCTCCGGGGGTGAGGTTGAGTCCCCGCAGGAGTGCGTTGAGCGGGTTGCGGAGCGCTTCGGAATGAGGCGGTACTTCGGGCTTCTCACGGCGGTGCCCATGCACAGGCTGTGCGCCGTTGAGAGGGACGAACTTCAGGTGTTTGTGACCGCCGGCATAGACAACCCGAACCCGCGGGTTGGAACGATAAACATAATTGCGGTGATTGATGCGGAGCTACCGGAGGGAGCCATGGTGAATGCCGTGATAACAGCCACCGAGGCGAAGTGCCACACCCTGATTGAGATGGGCTTCAGATTCACCGGCACCTGTACCGATGCGGTTATAATCGCAAAGACGGGCAGGGGGGAGCGGCACACCTACGCGGGTCCGCGGAGCAGGCTTGGCAGGAAGCTCTGGGAGGCGGTGAAGGCGGGCATTGCAAGGAGCCTTGAGAAATAGTTTCCATACTGGCTAACATATATTAACCGTTTAGTCATGTTTATATACCCTTCCGCTCATACGCCCCCTCATGAGAGGCACGGCGCTTGCACTGTGCACCTTCCTTCTTCTGCTCTCTTCCACAGGCGCCCATGCCCAGATACTCCAGTGGAGCAACAGCCTCACGGGAGACGCCTCCACCGTAATACAGGTATCGGAGGGCACCGGGATAACCTTCCACGTGTGGATTAACGGCACGTCAAACGTCACCTGGCTCCTCAACGGTACCGAGGCCCGCACCGATGTGAACGTAACAAACAGCAGCTTCACCGCGAACCTCTCCAGAGCCGGGGTGCACCAGATTGTGGCGCTGGCGGGTGCCCACAACGTAACCTGGAGCGTGAGCGTTTATGAGCCGGTGAAGATAACCGGCTACTACAACAACTTAACCGGCTCAAACGATAGCCGGATTGAGCTTGAGCTCGGGAAGAGCATTGCTCTTCACGTGAATACAAGCGGTACTGTAGTCTCCGAGCTCTGGAGGGTTTCGGGGGCATCCGGGAGCTACGAGGCTGGCGGGGGCAGCACCTTCGTATTTTCTCCTGAGAGGTACGGGGAGTACACCATATCCTACACCGCTTATGGGGTAAACAGCACCGCAGGCGTGAGCTGGAATATAAGCGTATATCTTGAGGTTAAAGACGCCCTTAACACCACCCTGAGGTTCTACAGCGCACCTGAGCGGATAGTCTCCCTGGCACCGAGCATCACGGAGATTCTTTTTGCGGTCAACATGAGCTCAGCTCTCGTGGGGGTGGATGACTACTCTGACTACCCGCCTGAAATCTCAAATATGAGTGTTGAGAGGGTAGGGGGTCCCTACTCTGGTATAAGCGTTGAGAGGATTGTAAACCTCACACCCGACCTTGTAATCTCCGCCAGAATCAACCCCCTGCCGGTTATTGAGCAGCTCAGAGGCCTCAACATCACCGTTCTCGCCACGAAGTCGGATAGCATAGATGAGGTTCTCCGCAACATCCTGCTGATAGGCAGAATCGGCGGCAGGCAGGATGCGGCGGAGAGGCTGGTGCAGAACCTGAGCTCAAGGATAGAGAGGGTCAGGAGATTCTCTGAGGCTCTTAATGACAGGAGAAAGCCCTCCATCTTCTATGTGGTGTGGTACCCCGAGCTGTGGACTCCCGGAAAAGGCACCTACGCCAGCGACCTCATCGCCCTTGCGGGAGGTAAAAACGCCGGTGAAGACGGGAGCGGGTGGTACATAATGAGCAGGGAGGTTCTGCTCTCAAAGGATCCAGATGTCATCGTGTGCTCCGGAATGGGTGGCTACGGAGCAACGGTGTGCAGCCAGATACGCAACGACTCCGTGCTCTCAAAGCTTAAGGCGGTGAGGAGCGGCAGGATGTACGTCATACCAGACTCCAGCATAGTTGAGAGACCCGGACCCAGGATAGTTGACGGTCTTGAATTCTTCTACGATGTGGTCAGAGAGAACCTCAGACCTCTGCCGGCACCACAGCCTGGGGGCGGCTCCGGGGGCGGGTCGCTGCCGGCAGCACCTGCCCTTAGTGAGGTTTTTGGTAAGAGGGTGCAGGAGTACGGTGAAGTTAAATCCCGGCTTGCGGGGTTTATGAGGCACAGAACCGCCTACTCCGCAGACATGGCCGAGGTGGTGCCCCTCTTGCTCTCTGGCAGGTACCCTGATATAGGGCTCTCGGGAAGGGTGGTGGGGCTTGAGGTCTCTGACCCCTACACCTACTCAGCCAGGGTGGCGGTTTCCAGGTACTTCTTCGCCAAGGAGGTTATAATAGCGAGGGGTGACCTGCCAGTGGACGCTTACGCCGCCCTGTGCCTTGCGAAGCGCAGACGTGCGCCCGTGCTTTTTGTTGAACCCGGGAAGGTCCCTGAGGCTGTTGAGGATGCCATAAAGAAGATAAAACCGAAGAAGATTCTGATTGTCGGAG
>WANG01000169.1 GCA_015521945.1 Candidatus Hydrothermarchaeota archaeon | reverse complement strand
GGGGGGAGGAGAAGGTGACGTTGTGGCAGGTGCGGCAGCTCAGGCCAGAGTGGTAAACGGAGAGGGAGAGGTTGCCCGCCTGGGAGGGGTGGCAGCCTGCGCAGCTAACGTTCTCACCGGAGATGAAGCGGTGCTGAAGGCTGAAGCTGCCTGAGGGAAAGTAAAAGCTGTTCAGGCTCAGCACCGCAAGCGCCGCGAAGAGCAGGAGCAGGCGCGGACTCATGGGATATAAATACAGGGTGGGATATAAAAGTTTTGCATGCCCCACCCCGGGAAGGTGCGGGAGATGTTCTCAGCCATCTCCAGGAGGTACGACCTGGCGAATACCGTGCTCAGCCTGAGCAGGGACTCTGAGTGGCGCCGGCGTGCCGTCAGAGAGCTCGGAAGGCGAAGACGTGTGATAGACGTTGCCACAGGCACGGGTGAGCTTGCCCTCTTAGCCTCTGAAGTGGCGGAGCAGGTGGTGGGCACAGACTTCAGCGCCAGCATGCTTGAAATAGCCAGAGAGAAGGCGTCCAGGAGAAGCGAGAGGCTTGAGCTGGTGCTCTGCGATGCTCACAGGCTGTGCTTCAGGAGCGGAAGCTTTGACGGCGCCCTCCTCGCCTTCGGGCTGAGGAACTTTGAGGACATGCAGGGGGCGCTGGAGGAGCTGAGTAGGGTGCTGGCTCCTGGAGGGAAGGCGGTGATACTTGAGTTCACCCTGCCACCCAGCAGGGTGCTGCGGCGGATTTACTCCATCTACTTCTTCCACCTGCTCCCCCTGATAGGTGGCATGCTGACGGGAAGGAGGGACGCCTACGCCTACCTCCCTGCCTCTGTGTCCGAGTTTCCACCTCCGGAGCACGTGGTGGAGTGCATGCAGCGGGCGGGATTTGAGAATGTTAGGGTTGAGCTTCTTACCGCGGGAATTGTTGCAATGTACTCGGGGGTCAGGAAGCGAGAATGAGGTGCGCTGCGTGCGGCAGGGAGGCTGGGAAGCTTGTGGACAGCCTCTGCCCTGAGTGCTACAGGCGGATTAACCTGCGGGTGGAGCTGCCGGAGGAGCTCAGGGCTGAGGTGTGCAGGGAGTGCTTCGGGGTGCTCAGGAGGGGCAGGTGGCACAGGGGGGCGGAGAGCGTTGAGGAGGCTGCCGAGCAGGCGGGTGCGGGTGCGATTGAGGATGCCCTCAGGGTCACGGGGCTCTCCGAGCCCACGGCAACCATAAGGACCTTGCAGGTGTACATGCGCTCCCCCAGGGACTGCACCGCCGAGTATGCGGTGAAGCTCAGGGGGACCTGCGGGGGTGAGGTGGCAGAGGTTGAGGTGCGCAGGCGGGTTAACGTGAAGCTCACCCTGTGCGGGAGCTGCCACCGCAGGGCTTCCAAGTACTACGAGGCTGTGCTCCAGGTGCGGGGGCACGGAGGTCTGAGCGGAGAGCTCAGGGAGGAGCTTGCCGGGGTGGTGCACAGGGAGGTGCAGCGCAGAGCCACGGAGGAGCGTGCCTTCATAACCATGCAGAAGGAGCTGAAGGAGGGCACCGACTTCTACTTTGGCTCCCACAGGATAGCTAAGCAGGTGGCGGCGGCTCTGCAGAGGCGGTACGGGGGCAGCGTGAAGGTCTCAACCACCTTGGTGGGTGTGAGCAGCAGCGGCAGGCCCCTGAAGAGGTACACCTTCGCCTACCGCATGCCCAGGTTCAGGGCGGGGGATGTGGTGATGCTTGAGGGCACACCCTACCAGGTGCTGCGCACCTCCGGGAGCAGGGTCAGGGTGCTGAACCTGCACACCAGGCAGGAGGTAACCCTGGCTGAGAGCAGGGTTGAGGGTGCCGAGCTTCTGGGGAGGGCGGAGGAGGGTGTTGCGGGGGTGGTGACTGATGTCCTTGAGGGGGGTGTTGAGGTGATGGAGATGCGGAGCTATACCACGGTGTTCGTGGTTGCCGATGTGAAGCTACGTGCTGGCGATGAGGTCAGGGTGCTGGCTGACTCCAAGGGCAGGTACTACCTGCTTGCAACCGCTGAGGAGGCAGAGAATGAAGCCCGAGGAGAGGTTTGAGCTTGTGGCTGGTGTTGCCCAGGAGATCGTAACCGAGCAGGAGCTGAGGGAGCTGCTTGAGAATAAGCCAGAGCCCGTCGCCTACGACGGCTTTGAGCCCAGCGGGCTGGCTCACCTACCTGTGGGGGTGTACAGGCCCCTGCTGCTCAGGGACCTGCTCAGAGCCAGGGTGAGGTTCAAGCTCCTGCTGGCTGACTCCTTCGCCTGGATAAACAACAAGCTGGGCGGCGACTTGGAGAAGATACGCCTGGCAGGGGAGTACTTCGTGGAGGTCTGGAAGGCTGCGGGTGTGGACATGCGCAGGGTGGAGGTGGTGTGGCACTCTGAGTTCATGTCGGACAGGGAGTACTGGAAGAAGGTTATACTAATAGCCAAGAACCACACCCTGAAGCGAACCCTGCGCAGCCTGACCATCGCGGGAAGGAAGGAGGACGTCTCAAACCCGGCAGCCTTCGTGTTCTACCCCAGCATGCAGTGCGCCGACGTGTTCCACCTTGAGGTTGACATCTGCCAGCTCGGCATGGACCAGCGCAAGGTGAACATGCTCGCCAGGGAGGTGGCAGGCAAGCTTGGGAGGAAGCCCCCCGTGGTGGTGAGCCACCGCATGCTCCCGGCGCTTCACATCTCAGGAACCTCGCCAGCCGAGGCGAAGATGTCAAAGTCCGTTCCCGAGAGCGCCATATTCGTGCACGACTCCGAGGAGGAGATAAGGAGGAAGCTCAGGAAGGCGTACTGCCCCATGGGTGAGGTGGAGAACAACCCCGTGCTGGAGTATGCTAAGGAGATAGTCTTCAGAGCCTACGGGGAGATGGTGGTTGAGCGCCCCAAGAAGTACGGGGGTGACGTGAGCTACTCCAGCTACGGGGAGCTTGCCCGTGACTTTCAGAAGGGGGAGCTGCACCCCCAGGACCTCAAAGATGCGGTTGCCTCCTACCTGAACCGCCTCATCGCCCCTGTGAGGGAGCACTTTGAGAGGAACCCTAAGGCGAGGGAGCTGTACGAGGTGGTCAGGAGCTCAAAGATAACCCGCTGACTACCTGCCGAACCTGCGCTGCCTCTGCTGGTATGTCCGCAGCGCCCTGAGGAAGTCAATCTTCCTGAACCCCGGCCAGTAGCTCTCGCAGAAGTAGAGCTCCGAGTAGGCGCTCTGCCACAGCAGGAAGCCCGAGATGCGCTCCTCCCCCGAGGTCCTTATTATCAGGTCGGGGTCAGGGATGCCCGTGGTGTAGAGATGCCGGCTCACCTCCTCCTCGGTTATATCCGTTGCCCGCATCTCCCCCCTCTCAATCTTCTCCCCCATCTTCCTGAAGGCGTCCACTATCTCCTGCCTGCCTCCGTATGCCACCGCCACGTTCAGCAGGAGGTTATCGTACTCCTTGGTGCGCATCTCCGCATGCCTTATCGCACGCCTCACCCGCTCTGGAAAGCGCTCAACCTTCCCTATCGCCTTTATCCTGACTCTGTTCCTGTGGATTCTGTCATCGCTGGCAATCTTGTAGAAGTACTCCTCAAATATGTCAAAGAGCCTATCCACCTCCTCCTTGGGGCGGGAGAAGTTCTCGGTGGAGAAGGCGTAGGTTGTAACCGTCTTTATTCCCAGCTGAATGCACCACTCCAGGAACTCCTCCAGCTTTCTGGCACCCAGCCTGTGCCCCGTCCAGGGCTTGGCACCCAGCTTTCTGGCAAGCCGCCTGTTGCCGTCCATTATCACCCCTATGTGCTCCGGCAGCTTTCCCTGCCTCACCTTCCTCTCAAGAAACCACTCGTACGCCCTGTACAGGGGTGTTAGTATCAACACACCGCACCTCTCAGATTGTCTTTAACCCCAGAGTAACGGGTGCCAACCTATTAGTAGCTTAATGGGTCCGCTTTCATGTACTCCCTCATCACCGAGGTGGCGTAGCTGCCAGGGGGCAGGAAGAAGGTGAACACACCCATCCTCATCCCCGGGGTGAGCTCATCCTCCCGCACCTCCCAGTTGGGGCTAACCGTGATGCAGGCGCTCCTCTCCCCGCCAGCCTGGGCGAGCTCGGGCATCTTAGGGCACCTGAAGCTCTCCAGCTCCACACCCTCCTCCTCCAGCACCTCCCGCTCTATCTCCCCCTGCCTCCCCCCGGAGAAGGTGCTCCTGTACCCGAACAGGGGTATCCTCCTGCCCCTTATGTCCATCCCCTCCTCAATCATCCTGCTGAGCACGAGGTTGAACAGGTACCCCTGGTAGGCGTGCACCAGCAGCTTCCTGAGCTTCTTTGGCAGCCTGCGCAGGGCGCCGGCGTAGTCTGAGGGGCTCCTGCGGAGCCAGGAGAGCATGCTCCTCTCGTACTGAAGCCTCCTGGGGAACACCCTGAGCGCAGCCTCTGGGTCTCTGGTCTCATCAAACACCTGCCTCGCCTCCTTGGCGTCCTCCTTCTCCCCGGGGAAGGGTCTGCCTATGTACCACACCACCGCCTCCTCAAGCTCCCCCCTGAGTATGGCTCTCCCCACCAGGTGGGTGTTGGGGCGCACCGTTCCAAAGCGCTGGTACCCGAAGTAGTTGGGCACCCCCCTGCTCTCAATCTGCTCACTGGTGGCTTCAATCACCTCCTCCACCCTTCCCGCCTCGCCTTCAATGCGTCGCACCGCTATCTCAAACTCGTTGCCGAGCAGGTCTCCGAGGCTGATGCCGTGCCTGCACTTGGTAAAGCTGTGCAGCTTTATTCCGGGGATGCTGAGGCTCTCCAGCCTCTCCCTGGTTACACTCCGCACGGAAACCCTCTGCACCGTGTAGGCGCGCTTGTCCTTGGTTCCAGCGTACCCGAAGCGCCTTGAGGACACCCCCAGCCTCCGTGAGAGCTCAAGGATTGCCCTTATGGTGTCCCAGTTGTGCTTCTCCATGATGAAGTGCAGGTACTCGCCCTCGCCATCGCTGCAGGGCTCAAAGCGCTCCCTCACCACGAAGTCCCTCACCCTGACCCTCAGCCTCCCCCCTATACCAGGGGTGTCGGAGATGAAGCACCGCATTCCCAGCAGTGTGTCAAGCTCGTACCAGCTGCGCCTCACGCCTCCAGCCTCGCCAGCTTCTCCGCAAGCCTCTCCAGCACCTGCCTGCGGTAGCCCTCCACGAACTTTATGCTGCCCGCCACCTCGTGCCCTCCTCCCGTAACCCCCGCTCCCGGCAGCTCCTCCGCCAGCTCCGCAACCAGGGTGTTGAGGTTCATGCGGTACCGCCTGCCCACATCCTCGGTGGCGCGGAGCACCGCAAAGTCAGGTCCGTAGCCTATGGTAACGGTCCTCTCGCCGCCCCTCTCCGAGGCAACCGCATCGTGCACCATTCCCGTGGTCTTGCCTGCGGGGGGGTAGGAGAACCTGTGTGTGTACTTCTCCAGGTCTATGGTGCACAGCAGCAGCCCGTTTGCAAGCTCCGCACGCCTGAGGTTCTCAAGCGCCGCCCTGAGCTGCACCTCCCTGGCGCGCCTTGCCTCCTCCCAGATTATCTCTATGAGCTCCGCCTGCCTGTCCAGCCTGCCCAGCCCCAGGAGGTCCTCAATCACCCCCCTGCCGTCCATGAAGCGCAGGTGGAAGGCCTCGTAGTCTATGCACTCCGCTATCACCTCCATCCTCTCCCTGGTGTACCCCCTCTCCTCGGCTATGCGTATGTACCTCTCGGGCGTCTCCCCCTTCACCCTGTCCGCAACGCACGCTATGCCGGGGAGGTGGCTCATCCTCTCCCCAGCCTCGGGGTTCACCATCCTGGCTATCTCCACCCCCAAGCAGCCAGCGGTTAGTGAGTAGTCACCCCCCGCCAGGTAGGGGTTGACGTGTATCTCAGCCACCTCATCCACCAGAGCTCTGCCATCCCTCACCTCCCCGGGGTAGTGGTGGTCCACCACCATTATCCTCGCTCCGTACACCCGGAGCTTGCGCATCGCTGGCAGGTCCTCGGCGGTGGAGCCGTTGTCAACCACCAGCACCAAGGGCATGGGTGTGCCGAACCTCTCCGCATCCTCCAAGGAGTACTGCAGGTCCCTCACCACGTCCTCCATCTCGTAGAAGGGCGCCCTGCTGGGCAGCCGCTTGAAGAGGTGCCACTCCGCCTCCCTGTCGGGCGAGCTGGTGCGCATCAGGGGCAGAAGGGCACGCTCAATCGCCACCCCGGCGATGAACCCGTCGGCATCGGCATGGTGCCTGATGAAAACGGGCACGCCCGTGAGCACAGCCCTCCTGAGCTGCTTCGCCAGCTCCAGCATTCCAGGATAAAGCGCCTCAAGCACTGGGTCCCTGACCAGGGGCTCGGGTCTGAGAGGCTCCGCCTTCCTGTCTATCTCCCGGTCAATCTCCTCCCTCACCGCCCGCTGCTCTGCACCGTAGAGCTTCTCCATGTGCCTGACCTCAACCTGCAGGCGGTCAAGCCTGAACACCACCTCTCCCCTCACCTCAACCACGTCGGAGCGGTCTATGCCTGGGTATGCCCTCTCCCCCGAGGCGAAGGCGGTGCACTCTATAGCCCCTGTCTCGTCGTACACGGTGAATACCGTGGGTCCCGAGGTGCGCTGCACCTTGGCGACTATCCCCCTTATCCTCACCGCACTCCCCAGCTCGTTGACGCTTATCCTGCCTATCTTCCACAGGGGGATGTGCTTCCTCAGGGGCACCAGGGTGTAGTCTCCGTCTGACTCCCAGGGGAGGAGGTCAACCCTGTCCCCGCGCACCCTGGCAACCTTTACCACCACCTCCTCTCCTGGAGCGTGCTCACCCCTCGCATCCCGCTTCCTCAGGAGCCCCACCACTCCAGGGTTGAGGGCTATGAAGTAGCCTATGTCGTGAACCCTCTTCACCCTGCCGGCGTAGAGCTTGCCGGGAATTATGTCCTCGTGTCCTGCAAGCGGGTCCAGCTCAAACACTATCTGGTGCCTTTTCTCGCACTCCTGACACACCCTGGGCTCAGTGTCGCGAGCCAGGGCTGAACCGCACAGCAGACACCGGTTACCCTGCTGCGTCATCTTCCCCCAGCCCACGGCATAACATCCGCAAATCTGGCGGTTATGGGAAAACGTCGGGGCGGGGGATGG